>JANMVS010000250.1:0-4460 GCA_031392885.1 Verrucomicrobiota bacterium | reverse complement strand
TCATCGCGAGACCTACCTGCCCTACGGCGATGTCGCCCTCGCCGCGCCGCACGTCCTGGACGGTGACTGCGTCGAAATCGTCCGGGGGGTCGTCAAACCCGGCACTCCCGTCAACGACACCTTCGGCGGCAGCGCGTGGATTGGCCACGTGGGCCTCGTCGCGCACGGCGCCGACGGCTCACTCCACATCATCCACTCCTCCGAGCCCATGGTCCGCGAGGAAACGATCGGGCAATTCATCGCCCGCGAGACCGCCCATCTGGCCGAGCGCGACGCCATGGGCAAGCCGCGCCTGCTCGGCTTCAAGTTTCTCCGTCTCGAGAGCGACCCGCTCGCCAACCTGCGAAAGATCGACGGGGCCGACACCCCGCGGGTCACGCTCCCCAGCGGTACGCGCCTCTGATCGTTCTCGTACTCATTATCGTTCTCTTTCTCGGATTGGAAATCAGCACGGTACGGACTAGCCCGGATATTTCACACTCTGCTCGCAACCGAAACCACACCCTGTGCCAATTTCTTTTCCGCATTCACGGCTGCTCGGGATATCCGGGCTAGAGCGTGGCTTCAAACTACCCAAACTGCTTTTCGCAGGCACATGACCACCTAACGTGATTCCACTCAAATATAACCGAAACCGTCATCCTGAGCCGTGCGAAGGATCCATCAGGATGGACGCTGGCGGTCGTGCAGATGGATGTCGAACCAGCCCGCTGGCTAGACTTCACTTCGTTCAGAATGATAACCAGGGTTTGAAGACCCACCCTAATATAGAGAACGAGTACGATTAAGAGAACGAGAACGATTCAGCCCAATGCTCCTTCCCCCCTCCATCACCTCTCTCCCCGCCCGCACCGCCGAACTCGGCGCCCTGCTCGAACGCTGGGCCAACATCAACTCCGGTTCGGGCCATGCCGCCGGGCTGGCGCGCATGGGCGCGGCCCTTCGCCAAGAATTTGCCCGCTCGTTTCCCGCCGCCACGATCACGGAAATCGCGGCGGATGCGCCCGGCTTCAATCCCCCGGGCGTCAAGGCGCTGAGCGTTCGCCAGCGCCCCACCGCGCCGATCCAGGTGCTGCTCTGCGGGCACTACGACACCGTCTTCGAAGCCGACGATGCGTTTCAGCAATGCCGCTGGCTCAGCGCCACCACGCTGAACGGTCCCGGGACCGCCGACATGAAGGGCGGCCTCGTGACCCTGTGCGCCGCGTTGCAGGCGTTCGAGGCGACGCCGCACGCGGATCGGCTCGGTTGGGAAGTCTTGCTCACCCCGGATGAGGAAACGGGTTCACACGGCACCGTGTCGCTCTATCGCGGTGCCGCCGCGTCGCACCACTTCGGATTTGTCTTTGAGCCGGCGCGGCCGTCCGGTGACATCATCCATTCGCGCAAGGGCACCGGGGTGTTTTCCGCCACCTGCCATGGCCGCGCCGCCCACGCCGCCAAGGTGCCGAATGACGGCCGCAACGCCATCCTCGCCCTCGCCGAGTTCCTCCTCGAGCTCGCAAAAATTCCCGCCGCCATGCCCGCGGTCATGGTCAATGTCGGCAATATCCGCGGCGGCGCTGCCGCCACAAATATCGTGCCGCACCGCGCCGTCGCCGAAATCGACGTGCGCATCACCCGCCTCTCCGACCGCGATCCCCTGCTCGCCCGTATGAATGAACTGGCCGCTCGGATCAGCGCGCGCGACGGCTTCCGGCTTGAGTTGACCGGCGGCTTCAATCGTCCGCCCAAGGAATGCCTGCCCGCCGAAGAAATCGCGTTTGTCGAGTGGCAGCGAGCGGCCCGCGATGTCGGGGTGGAGCCTTTCACCTGGGTCCATGGCGGCGGCGGCTCCGATGGCAATTTCCTCACCGAAGGAGGTCTGCCCAATCTCGACGGCCTTGGGCCGCTCGGCGACGGCCTGCACAGCGACCGCGAGTACTGTCGGGTCGAGACCATCGCGCCGCGTGCCCAGATCGTCGCGCTGTTTTTGCACCGGGTCGCGACGGGGGAGATCAAGCTGCCGGCCACGGCTTAACGGAATCATACGTGGGTAAGGAGTGGTCACCTTCCAGGTGATGGTATTAATGAGCCAGCAAACCCGGTGTCCCCTCTGTGCTCTTCGGCCATTCGGCAGGCTCAGACCAACACCCTAATGACTTGAACTGGTAAATTCCATCAGGTGGGTAGGGCGTGACCGCTGGGCGCGCCGTAAGGTCATTCGCGGACGGCCCAGCGGTCCGTCCCTACCTTAAGTCCAGAACCGTGGCGCAATTGGATTTAGCTACTCCGGCAGCCACAGCCCGCCGAGCACCGCGGGGCGGCTTGCGCCGGTGACGCCGGGACAATTCCCCGCCGCGTAGTGCAACCGCTGCTGCGCCAGCCAGGCAAACGCCATCGCCTCGACCCAGTCGGCCGGGATGCCCAACGCATCGGTCCGCTCCACTTTGCTGCCGCTGAGCCTTTCCGTCAGCGCACGCATCAGCGCAGGATTCTGGGCCCCACCACCGCAGACGTACACGTCGGGTTGCCGCACTCCCGCGAGTTGTTGAATCGGGTCAGCGATCGATTGTGCGGTCAAAGCGACCAGCGTGGCTTGGACATCCGCCTCAGCCCCGGGACCGAACGCCGCAAGGTGCCGTTGCAACCAGGCCATCGAGAAGTATTCCGGCCCGGTGCTCTTCGGGGCAGATTGGCGGAAATAGGGATCGGCCAACATCGCATCCAGTAAAGCAGGTCGCACCTGGCCCTGCGCCGCCAGGCGGCCGTCGCGATCCATCGGCTCGCCTAGAATCTGGCGGCACCACCCGTCGAGCAGAGTGTTCCCGGGACCGGTATCGAAACCCACCAAGGGTGCCGCACTGCCGGGCAGTACCGAAAGGTTGGCGATGCCGCCAATGTTCACGATCACCCGGTCCGTACCCACAGCGTGAAACACGGCGTGGTGGAAAGCCGGCACCAACGGCGCGCCCTGACCGCCCAGCGCCAGGTCCTTTCGGCGGAAATCAGCGACCACGGGGATCCCCGTCACGGCGGCGATGATATTGGGGTCGCCGATCTGCAGCGTGAAGGCAGGTGTCCGACTGGGTCGGTGGCGGATCGTCTGCCCGTGACTGCCGATGGCGCGAATGTCGCGGGCGGTGAACACTGTTTTGCCCAGCAGCTCCCGCACGGCCTGCGCGAAGGCTTGGCCAAGCCGGACGTCGGCCTGCCCCAACCGGTCGATTTCGTTCTCTCCCGGCACGCCGAGTTGCAGCAGTTCCTCGCGCAGCCCGGCCGGAAATGGCGCAAAGTGTGAGGCCAACAACTCCGGTTGCGGTTCAAAGCGCACGAGCGCGGCATCAATCCCATCGACGCTGGTGCCCGAAAGCGTACCGATGTAGAGTTCAGGCATCGGGGAAGGGATGGCCGGGGCAAATCATTCCCTTTGAAATGAACGGTTGAACCTTCTCCCGCAACGCAGGATTATCCTTTTCGCCATGCTCAACACCGAAAGCCCCAGTGAAAAAAATCCCGAGCTGGATCTCTACGCGACGACCGATCTCGTCCGGGCCTTCACGGAGGACCAGGTCTTCGCCGCCGGTGTGGTGCATGCCGCCGCCGCCCAACTTGCCCGCGCGGTCGACGCGGCGGTCCCGCGCATTGCGGCCGGGGGCCGGCTCATCTACGTCGGGGCCGGCACTTCGGGCCGCCTCGGCCTGCTGGACAGCGTTGAACTTTTGCCCACCTTCTCGTGGCCGAAGGACCGCGTCGCCGCCTTGATTGCCGGCGGACGACCGGCGCTCTTCGTGGCAGTCGAGGGAGCGGAGGACGACCGGGCGCAAGGCGCGACGGATTTGCGCGCGCTGGCTGTCACACCGCACGATGTGGTCCTACTCCTCGCGGCGTCCGGCGCCACGCCCTACGTGCTCGGAGCGCTCGAGGCAGCGCGCCGCGCGGGCGCATTGACCATCGGCTTGGCGAACAATCCCGATGCTCCGGTCACGACGCAGGCCGAGATCGGCATCACCCTCGACACGGGCAGTGAGACTATTTCCGGGAGCACGCGGCTCAAGGCCGGCACCGCGCAGAAGATCGCGCTCAACACCCTCTCCAGTTCGATCATGGTCCGGCTCAACAAGGTTTACGGCAACCTGATGGTCGATGTCCTGCCGACCAATGCCAAATTGTTCCGCCGCGCCGTGGCTCTCACCGTGCGCGCCACCGGGGCCGACGAGGCCGGGGCGCGCGCCGCGCTCGAGGCCTGCGGCTACCGGGTGAAAGTCGCCATTGTGATGATCCGCCGGAAGCTGAGCGCGGAAGCTGCGACCAACGCGCTCGATGCCGTGGACGGCAGCGTGCGGCGCGCACTCGGGCGCGACTGAGCCAGAAATGAAAAATCTTTATTCAATCCCCGCAGCTCTCGGTAGGGCGTCTAGCGCTGTGCGCTGGTTTGACAGCCTCCGGATGAGCCGCGGCTCGTCGGGACGACTCGCCCT
>JANMVS010000246.1:0-2875 GCA_031392885.1 Verrucomicrobiota bacterium | reverse complement strand
CGCAGTGCGTTTTTCCTGGAGCGCCGCGAAGCCGGGGTGATCAACCTCGGCGGCCCCGGGGTCGTCACCGTCGATGACGCGGTCCATCCGCTTGAGTCGCTCGACGGGCTTTACCTCGGTCGCGGGACCAAGGCGGTTTCGTTTGCCTCGCGCTCGGCTGAACAGCCGGCGCGTTTTTATTTCCTCTCCTATCCGGCCCACGCCGCCTACCCGGTGAAGCCCGTGGCTTTCAAGGCGGCGACGCCCACCCGCCTCGGTTCCGCCGCCACGGCGAACGATCGCACGATCTTCAAGTATTTCCACCCCGGGGCGTTTCCAACCTGCCAGCTGGTCATGGGCTTCACCCGGCTCGAGCCGGGCAGTGTCTGGAACACGATGCCGCCGCACACTCATCTCCGCCGGTCCGAGGTATATTGTTATTTCCACGTGCCCGCGGGGCAGGCCATTTTTCATTTCATGGGCTCGCCCTCGGCCACCCGCCACCTCGTCGTGCGTGATCTCGAGGCGGTCCTCTCCCCGCCGTGGTCGATCCACAGCGGCGTCGGCACCGCCTCCTACAGTTTTGTGTGGGGCATGGGCGGCGAAAATCAGGAATTCGCCGACATGGATCCGGCGCCGATCGCCAACCTGCGCTGACCCATCATGGCTTCCATCCTCGATCGATTCCGCCTTGACGGAAAAGTCGCCATCGTCACCGGCGCCTCCCGCGGCCTCGGGGCCGCCATGGCCCAGGCCCTCGCCGAGGCCGGCGCGGATCTGGTGCTTGTGGCGCGCGGCGACATGTCCGCGCTGCAAACTTCCATCGCCGCCCTGGGTCGCCGCAGTGTCACCGTTGCGGCTGATATCGCGGCGCCGGCGGCCGCGGATGAAATCATCGCCGCCGCTTTGGCTGCCTTCGGTCGCGCCGACATTCTCGTCAACAACGCCGGCATCATCCGCCGCGCCGCCTTTCTGGATTTCACGGAGCAGGACTGGCGCGAGGTGCTCGACGTCAACCTGAGCGGCGCGTTCCGGCTCAGCCAGCATTTCGCCCGCCACGTGGTCGGCCGGAAGGGCACGGGCAAGATCATCCACATCGTGTCGATGCTGTCGTTTCAGGGTGGCCTGCGCGTCGCCTCCTATACGGCGGCGAAGAGCGGCCTCAACGGGCTCACCAAGCTCATGGCCAACGAACTCGCGCCGCTCGGCGTCAACGTCAACGCCATCGCGCCCGGTTACATGACGACCGACAACACTGAGGCCATCCGGGCCGACGCGGCCCGCAACAAATCCATCCTCGAACGCATTCCCGCGGCCCGCTGGGGTTCGCCCGCCGATCTGGCGGGCGCCGTTGTGTTTCTGGCCTCACCGGCCGCCGATTACATGCACGGCCACACCCTGGCCGTCGACGGTGGCTGGCTCGCCCGCTGAGGCGCTCCCCATGCATTCCTCGAAACGCAGACAACTGTCGCGGCGGTCTATGACCGCCGCTCCAGTTTCCGATCCTTCCGCCCCATGAAATTCCTGCTTATTCTGCTCTACGCCGCTTTCGCCGCACGACCAGTTTCAGCGGCGGAGCGGCTGAACATCACGGTCAGTCACAGCCTCTCCGCCGCACGCCCGGCCGAAACGATCACCGTGCCGTGGGCCGAGGTGAACCGGGCGCTGCCCGGCGTGCTGCTCCAGCGCATCGCCGTCAAGGACGCACAGGGCAATGTCCTGCCGTATCAAGTGACCAACGTCATGCCCCAGGCCAAGGACCCGGAAGGCAAGGGCGTCGCCTACGGTGAGTTGATTTTCCAGCACGACTTTGCCGCCGGCGAGAAGTCAGCCGCGTTTACGGTGGAGAAGATTGACACGGTCGCGCCGGTTTTTCCGACCAAGGTTTTCGCCCGTTACGTTCCCGAACGACTCGATGACTTCGGCTGGGAGAACGACAAGATCGGCCACCGCACCTACGGGCCGGCGCTCGCCGCCCCCGCCGCACCCGGCTCCGGCAAGGAAGTGCTCGTGACCAGCGGCCTCGACGTCTGGTGCAAGCGCGTGAGCTACCCGATCGTCGACCGCTGGTACAACAAGGGCCACGACCACTACCACAAGGACGAGGGTGAGGGCATGGACATGTACCAGGTCGGCATCTCGCGCGGTTGCGGCGGCACCGGCGTCTGGGACGGCAAGCAGCTGTATGTCGGCCGCAATTACAAAACCTGGAAGGTCATTGCCAACGGCCCGATCCGGGCGATCTTCGAGCTCACCTATGAGAGGTGGGCGGCCAACGGGGTGTTCGTTTCCGAGGTCAAACGCTTCACCGTCGATGCCGGGCACAACCTCGACCAGATCGAGAGCACCTTTGCGATCGTCGGCGCCAAGGAAGTCACCATCGGCATCGGCCTGAACAAGACGCCCACGGACAAGGGGCAGGAAGCGCAGATCGCGCTCACGCCGAATCAGGCCGACGGCTCGTTCACGCAGTGGGCCGTCCAGAAGACCAACGGCGCGCTGGGCACGGCGGTCATCGTCCCCACCGGGTTCCAAGGCTTCGCTGAGGACGACCGCAATCATCTCCTGCTGGCCAAGGCCGCCGCCGGCCAGCCCCTGCGTTATTTCGCCGGCGCCGGTTGGTCCAAGGCCGGGGAGTTCACGACGCAGCAGGCGTGGAATGATTATGTCGCTGCTTGCGCGGCGCGCGCGGTCTCGCCCGTGCTTGTAAGCCTTAGCAGCCCATTATATTGCACCCGGTTCGGATTTTCTGCCCGCACCCCGCCCCCCCCCGGGGCTTAAAATTGGTGGGCCCGTCGCCCGACGGGCCGCGGCCCAGCGGGAGACGGGCCCTCCCGCGCGGCGTCTGGCTCGCCGCCACCTGCGCCACCTTGTTGTCACCCGGATTAAGGGCGGA
>JANMVS010000240.1:0-8938 GCA_031392885.1 Verrucomicrobiota bacterium | reverse complement strand
CTGGCCGGCGAACAAGCCGCCGAGCAGCAGCGCGAGGGAGAGGGCGAATTGCAACGCCGGTTGGGACGGCAGCAGGGTGGCAAAAAACCGGTCGATCCGTCCGCGAGCCAGGGCGAATGGACTGGGCGCGTCGGCCTCGTGCTGGTGCGTCTCAAGCATGGCGTAGAATTGTTCCTGGAGGCGCGGGCTGGGTTCCGCGGCGGGCAGGGCGTCGAGCTTGCGCGTGATTTCCTGCAGCGCGGACCATTCGCGCTGGCACGGGGGGCAGCTGGCGAGATGGGTGCGGAGCTGGGCGGAATCGTCCGCGGGCAGCGTGCCGTCCTGATAATCGATGAAGCATTCCTGGACACGGGTGCAGTTCATGGTGAATCCTCGGGTGAAGTGGTTAAATAGGTAGGTGAAGAAGTGATCCGGCCGCAGGGGCAGGCAGCCTACGCGGCTTTTCCCTTTCTGATTTTAAAATAGACCTCGCGCAGATCCTTGAGGGCGCGATGGGCGCGGACCTTGACGGCGCCAACGGAGCAGTCGAGGAGGCGGGCAATTTCCTTGTGGTCGAGATGCTGGAGGCGGGCGAGCACGAGCACCTCGCGCTGTTCGAGCGGCAGGCGGGCGAGGGCGGTGCGCAGCAGGACGAGATCCTCGGTCGCGGCCGCCTGGTCGGAGGGCGGCAAGTCGGAGGCGGCGTGATGATGGAGATCGGCCGGATCGGTGGGCGTCGGCGTGGCGGCGTGCTTCCGGAAGTGATCGGCGGCCACTTTGCGGGCGATGTGGTAGATCCAGGCGGAGAACTTGCCCTCGTCGCGGTAGGTGTGCCGGTATTTGAGGATGCGGTAGAAGACAATCTGCACGAGGTCCTCGCCCACGGACGGTTGGTTGGTCAGGCGCACGAAGAAACCGAAGAGCGGCCGGTGATAGCGCTCGAACAGTTCGCCGAGCCGCCGGATCTCTCCGGCGCGCACGGCAATCATGAGTTCGTGATCGGGGAGATCTGCCACAGCTGCGGGGAGGCTAGCGGAGACGGTCCCGGAGGGAACTCGGAATTGAGTGATGGGCGCGAGGAGCATGGCGGGCGGGCATAGGCAGGGTGCGTCGGGGAATACCGGCCGGGGGCCGATAGGTTACAGGGTATTTGTTGCGACGAAATCGTAGTATTTGAGCTGGTGCCTAGACGGCCTGCCGCAAGAATCGCGATATGTCAGCGTTGAGATACATTCAGCGGCTTCATTGACTTAGCAGGAATTTCGACAAATACCCACATTGTGCCCATGAGCGATTCGCCAAATTTTATGCAGTCGGAAGATCACTTGGCGCTAGACTTGCGCAAAGCAGTCAAGGCCTATTGGGCGAATCGTGGTGGACAATCCGCCCGGCAAGGTAAAAAGGGCTCCAAGGACGTTGGGACGCGCTCAGAAGTAACCGGTGGGCAGCACCTCAACGGTATCGTGCAGCTGCTGGCAAAAATCGCCTGCGCGGCCGGCTTCAAAGCCGATGAGATTCAATTCAATCGTGGCATGGAGCTTCCGGGTTATTTTCGCCCCCAGAAGAAGTGGGATATGGTGGTGACTCGCAGGGGACGGTTATGTGCAGCGGTCGAGCTGAAATCCCAAGCTGGCAGCTTTGGGAACAACTTCAACAATCGCAGCGAGGAAGCGATTGGCTGTTCAACAGATTTCTGGACCGCCTACCGGGAGGGGGCATTGGGCGCACAGACACCCTGGCTCGGCTATTTCTTTCTGTTAGAACAAGCCGAAAAATCCATGCGCCCGGTAGGTTTGAAATCCGGGCCGTTTCCACCGCTCAAGGTGTTTCATGGGACTTCCTACGCCCAGCGGTATGCAATACTCTGCGAGCGATTGGTACTGGAGCGGAAATATTCCTGCGCGACTCTGGTTTTGTCACCGCGAGGCAAAAAAGGTGATTACTCCGAGCCCAACGCCGGTCTCGGCTTCCACGCGTTCGCAAAGTCATTGCACGGCCACTTGGTGGGCTGCGCTTGATCAGGGGGGTTGCCATGGCACTGCAGCTTTTCGAACAGGACTGGCGAGATGTGTGGGACGGCGCCGCGCCGACTGAACCTGTCGGCGCGGTCTTCACCAAGAGTGAAATAACCGAATTCATTATGAATCTTGCTGGCTACGATCCTGCGGCAAAGCGATTGGCGGATCACCGGTTGCTGGAACCGAGTTGTGGCGATGGCGCATTTCTAAGCGTGGCCGTGCGGCGTGTTTTGAAGTCGGAGGTGATTCATCGCAAGAGCATCGACTGGGAGGCACCGGAACTGGTGACCGCTATCAAGGCTTGTGACGTTAACAGTGGGCTGGTGGCTGGGGCGCGTCTGAAAATTGGCGAGCAATTGGTGGCAGCCGGCTGTCCGTCCGCCCGGGCGGGCTTCCTGGCCGAGGAGTGGATAGAACATTCTGATTTTCTGCTTAAGACATGGCGCAACAAGTTCGACTACGTGATTGGAAATCCGCCGTACGTCAGGATTGAGGATTTGCCCGTCAAAGTCTTGCGCCGGTATCGTGAGACCTTTCCGACCTGCGGAGACCGGGCAGATCTCTACGTTGCCTTTTTTGAGCAGGGCCTGCACCTGCTGTCGCGGCATGGCAGCCTCGCTTTCATTTGCGCAAACCGCTTCACCAAGAATCTCTATGGACGCTCACTCAGGCAGTTGATCGCGCGTCAGTTCAGAGTGCGATATTATCTAAATCTTGAACACACGCAGCCTTTTGTGTCGGAGGTCTCGGCGTATCCTTGCGTTGTGGTGATTGACCGGCAGCGCGGCGAAGCAACCCGTGCGGCCAGCCTCGACAATCTGGCAGATGAAGTTCTTCTGCGTTTGCTGCAGGAGAAAGACTCTGTCGGTGCGACACCATGGGCGCTTTTCCCGGCTTGGTATGAAGATGGGACGCCTTGGGTGGCAACCGACAGGGAAGACTATTCGCGGCACGCTGAATTGGCTCGCAAGCATCCTGCACTGGAAGAGTCGGCCGAAGGCACGCGAGTGGGCATAGGGGTGGCGACGGGAGCGGACGACATCTATATCTTGCCAGCTCTTGAGCCGACGATTGAGCCCGAGTGTCAACTGCCTTTGATCATGACCGGGGATATTTCCCCCGCCGCGCTGCACTGGTCGGGACATTACCTCTTAAACCCGTACGAGTCGGAGGGAGAGGGGGAATTGCGTTCGCTCGCACGTTATCCTGGATTAGCGGCTTACTTTAACCGGCATCGGGCGGCACTGGAGAAACGCCATACAGCGCGCAAGAATCCTGACACTTGGTACCGCACCATTGACCGGGTGACACATGAATTGACCCAAACCCCCAAGCTATTAATTCCAGATATTCAAAACGGTGGCGTTATCGGCTTTGATCTCGGTCGATTTTACCCGCAACATAACCTATATTGGATTGTTTCCAGAGGATGGAATTTGGGCGCCTTGCAGGCCTTATTGCGAAGCACTAATATTTTGACGCAAGTGCGTTCAATTTCGGTCCAGATGCGCGGTGGCGCGGTGCGCTACCAAGCACAAGTATTGCGTAAACTTAGAGTTCCACTCGCTTCAAAGATTCCGGCTGAATTAGTAAGCCGGCTTGCTGCGGTGGCCGGCTCGAACAGGCAGTTGGAAATTGACGCTGTCGCCGACGAGGCGTTCGACCTATAATATATTTCTACAAAAACATGAACCGCCGCGATTTCCTCCTCAAATCCGGGGTGGCCGCCTCGCTGGGCTTGCTCGCGAAAGGCACCCTGCATGCCCAGGCCCCGTCCGCTCCCCCGCCGGCCACCCCCCCGGTCCCGGTCCAACCGCCGCCCGTGGTGACGAACTTCCGGCCGCTGCGCCGCAACGTCGGCGTCTTCACGGGCAGCGGCGGCAGCATCGGTTGGCTCGCCTCCGCCGAGGCGCTGGTCGCGGTGGATACGCAGTTCCCGAACACCGCCGCGATTTTCCTGAAGGAGCTGCCGGGGCGAAATGACCGGAAGCTCGATGCCGTGATCAACTCGCATCACCACGGCGACCACACCGGGGGCAATGGCACGTTCAAGCCCGTGACCAAGACCATCGTGGCGCACGCCAATGTGCCCGCGCTCATGCTGATGGCGGCCAAGAATAATCCGAACAGTCCGGCGCCGACCCTGCCCGACGCCACCTTTGCCGACACCTGGCGGCAGGATTATGGGACCGAAAAGGTCAGCGCGCGCTATTTCGGCCCGGCGCACACCAGCGGTGACATCGTGATTCACTTCGAACAGGCCAACGTCGTCCACACCGGCGACCTGATGTTCAACCGCCTCTATCCGGTCGTCGACCGCCCGGCCGGGGCGCGCTTCCAGGGCTGGATCATGCGGCTCGAGGAGATCGTCAAAAATTACCCGGCGGACGCGATCTACATCTTCGGTCACGGCAAAGCGCAATTTGGCGTCACCGGCGGTCACGCCGACATTCTGGCGTTTCGCGATTATATCTCTGCCTTGCTCGCCCACGTGGTAAAAGAAATCAAGGCGGGCAAGCCGAAGGAAGAACTCGTGAAACTGGAAAACTTCCCGGGTTTTCCGGACCTGCATGTGCCGCCCGGCCGCGGCAACCGGCTCGGGATCAATCTGGGCGTCGCCTACGACGAACTCACCAGCGGGTGAGTGGCATGGCGCCCGGTTGTCATCAGACGGGTCTGGGTCCGAATTGGAGGCCGGGCCGGCGCTTGACGCCGGGCCGGGCAGCCAGCACGGGAAGGCCCGCTGGCGAGCGGCGGCCCTACGGCCAGCAGCACCACGGCAGTGAAGGGACTCAGGCGGAACAATTCAGATGAATCTCACCACGAAATCCACGAAATGATGTAGTTTGGAAAAAACGAGGGAAGGAGTGGTGGCGCTGAACAGTGAAGTCCGGATCGGTTTAAATATCCTCTGAAGGCATTCCTTTCGTGCCTTTTGTGGCGACCTCCGATGGCCTGCGTCGGGCTCAGCCCCGCCACACTTCGGCGCCGACGTCCCAACCGCGGCGCGCGGGCTGCCGCACGAGGTGCGCCAAACCCTGTTGGTTGGTGACCCGCATGTTGGCCGCATCCCATTCAATGTCGTGGTTGGTGCGTTGGGCCAAGACCCCCACGAGGGACATCTCGGTGAGGCGCGCGGAGTATTCGAAGTTGGAGCCGGGCAGCGGACCCTCGCCCTTGATGGCGCGGATCCATTCCTGGAAGGGCCCGCCCTTGATGCGCGGAATCGTCTTGGCCGGCAGGTTCAGCTTGAATTCCTCCCACAGATTATCGGGCAGCAGACGCGGACTGTCGGGCCGGGCGCCGGTCATCAGCGTGTTCTTATCGCCGATCATCAGCATGCCCGACTTCGGAAATTCCTTTTTGCGATCCCAGTCCAGCGGCGGGGCGGGGTGCTGGCCCCCGTCATACCAATGCAAGGCCACCGGCGGTTTGGTCCCGCGGGCCGGGAACTCGAACTTGAGGTGGGAGGAGCGGCACACGAATCCTTCGGCGATGGGCTCGAGGTTCACGACCGAGACGCGGGTGGGCGCATCAAGATCGAGCGACCAGAACGGGGCATCGAGGGTGTGGCACGCCCAGTCGCCGAGTTCGCCGCAGCCGAAATCCCACCAGCCGCGCCAGGTGAGGGGCGCGTAGGCCGGGCTGAACTTGCGCTTCTTGGCCGGCCCGAGCCAGAGATCCCAGTCGAGCGTGGCCGGCGGCTGGGCCGTGGGCGCGGGAAAGGCGGGCGGGATACTGAAGTAGGGCCCCTTGACGAAATCCGGGCCGTCGAACCAGGCGTGGACCTCGCGCACTTCGCCGAGGACCCCGGCGTCATACCACTCCTTCACCAGGCGGATGCCTTCGGTGGTGTGGCCCTGGTTGCCCATCTGGGTGATGACCTTGTAATAGGAGGCCGCGCGACGAAGGGTGCGGGCCTGCCAGATGTCATGCGTCAGCGGCTTCTGTACGTAGACATGTTTGCCCAGCTGCATGGCCAGATAAGCGGCGGCGAAGTGACTGTGATCCGGGATGGAAACGATCACGGCGTCGATCTCCTGATGCATCTTCTCGAACATCACGCGGTAATCCTTGAAGCGTTTTGCGGTGGGATATTTCGCGAAGTTCTTCTCGGCGCGGGCCTCGTCCACGTCGCAGATGGCCACATAGTTTTCCCCGAGACAGCCGTCGAAGGCGACCTCCGCGATGCCGCCGCCGCCGATGAAGGCCAGGTTCAGCTTGCGGCTGGCGGCGGGGCCGGCCTGGGCGATGGCAAAACGCGGCAGCGCAAAAAACGCGGTGGCGGCGGCCGAGGTTTGGAGAAACTGACGGCGGGAGAGGTTCAGCAGGGAGGACATGGGTGGGGAGAGGGCAAGCAGGGGGCGGAGGGGTAAGAGTGGAGGGCGAGAGAAGAAGGGGGTTTCAGCGGCTGGGTGGGAGAAAGTGGGACCGGTTGCCCGACGGGCGGGGTCGCTTACTCGGGCCGCTTGTATTCCTTGTGGCCCTCTTTTTGCAGGGCCGCGATCTTGATGATGAGCTCGACGGCGGCGGGATTGTTCCCGGCCTTGAAGGCGGCTTCGACCTGCTCGAAGGCGGCGCCGACTTCCTTCATCTTTTCCCGGTAGCCGGCGATGTACTTGTCGCGCTTGTCCGCCGGGATGTCGCGGGCGAGATCGGGCGTGTACTGCAGATTGTTTTTCACCGCGGCCTGGATGGCCACCAGCAGCTCGAGCGAACTGGCATTCTGCGCCGGATCCGCGCCCTGCTTGCGCAGCTTGCGCCAGGATTTGTTCAACCCATCCATGGACTTTTCCAATTCGGTGTCGGCCTTTTCCGTCTTGGGTTTGCCGCCTTCGGCCCCCAGGAGGGCGGGACTAAAAGTGAGGAACAAGCAGAGCAGGGGCAGGAGGATTTTTTCCATGGGTAAGTGAGCCGGGACGCTAGGGGGGGTTGGGCGGAAAAGCCAGCGCAAGGCACCGGTCTGGTGACGAAAAAACGTTGCCTTGCCGCTCCTACCCGGGGGCACGCCCGGAGGAAGCATCGGCGTTCTGCTCGGCCCCTTCCCGCCGGCGCAGGCGCCAGGCGGCGACAAACAAAGCCAGCATCGCGCCGGGGCCCAGGGCGGAGCCGGCGTGCTCGCGCCAGGTGATGGGTTGGGCGATGACCGGCAGACCGACAGCGCGGGCGCGCAACAGCAACTCCAGGTCAAAGGAAAAACCATCCTCGCGCCAGGCGGATCCCCGGAAGAATGACGCCGGGATTACTTTCAGGCCGCATTGCGTGTCGGGCAGCTCGAGCCCGAGACAGAACCGCACCCAAAGGTTGAAGCCCCGGCTGCCGAGCCGGCGATGCCAGAAACGCGTGACCGGTTTGCCCGGGGGCGCAGTTCGCTCGGCGATGAACAGGGCCGGTGGAGCGGAGTTTCGGGCGCGTTGGAGCAGGGCGGAGACTTCCGGGGCGGGCGCGGCCCCGTCCGCATCAACAAAGGCCAGCCAGTGCACCGTGGGTGCGGTGGCCCAGCCGGCCCGGATGGCGTGCCCTTTGCCCCGGTTGTCGGCGTAGGTCTGCAGCGGCTGGAGAAAAGAATACTGACGGCGCACCCGGTCAATTTCCGTGGCGAGCCACTGCTGCTCTCCGGTGGGCGAGCCATCGTCGACGACTTGCACCTGCACGCCAGCCGGGCGGCGGGCGAGCTCGGCGCAGAGGGCGGGCAGAAACACGGCCAGCCGGAGGCCGTCGCGGTAGCTCGGAATCACGAGCAGGGTGTCGGGCGGAGTCATCTTTTGTTTCAGCAGATCATTGGCCACAAAAAGCACAAGAAACGCAAAAATTCGGAAAGTTCAGGCAAAAGGCGGGCCGTGCCGGTGGCTTTGACCGGAAGCATTAAACACCAGGCTGGCGATGCCGGGTTGGTTGCGGGTGAGTTGAGCGAGGAAATCAGCGCGGAGCAACAGCGCCGCCGTGCTCAGCGCATCGGCCAAAGCCGCGCTCGGCGCGAGCACCAGGGCGCGGGCGGCGGAAGTTTTTACTGGTGCCGGGCGGGAGTCGATGACGTGCCCCGGCTGGAATGCAAAACCGGAAGCGCCGAGACAGAAGCCCCCGGGCAGCGCGAGCCAAGTATGGGCCGGTTCAAGTTCCAGCGTCCAGCCCGCGGCGCCGAGGCCGCGCAGGCTGCTGCCTCCGGCGATGAGAACGCCGGTGGTGATGCCCCACTCGGCGAGCAGTGCCGCGGCCTGGTCGAGGGCAAACCCTTTGCCGAGCGCGCCGAGATCGAGCCACGGCCCCGCGCGGAGTTTGCCGACCTGGCCGAATTCCGGATGCAGACTGACCACGGGCCCGGGAAGATCGTTTGCGCCCGGCTCGGGCGCGCCGACCAAGTGCAGGGGAATCTCCTGCTGCTTGGCCGCGACGGCCGCGCGGCCCGTGAAGGCGTCGAAGGCTCCGCCGGTGAGTTGCGCCGCCTCGGCCGCGACCTCGAGGCACGCGAGGGTCTCGGGTCCTACTGATACATTGGCCCCGGCGGCCGCGCGGTTGATCCGGGTCACATCACTCGATTCGCGATAAAAACTCAGACGGGCCTCCAGCTGATCGATCAGGGCGAAAGCTTCCATCGCCGCCTGCCGGAGGTAGGCGGGCTCATGCCCGCCGAGGTGAAACACCAACTCCGTCGCCATCGCGGTATGGACGCAGGCGGTGAGCCCGGGCGGAAGAGGCAGGCGAAAATTCATTCGCGGTGGGTTGGGTATCCCGGAGCCCGTCCTGGTGGAATCGGCTTGGTCGGAATGTAGGAGCTTGCTTGCAAGCGATTCGGGACGCCCGATGACGGATGACAGTTTGAATCGATTGCCCCACGGCAGGCTCTGGGCCCTGAGCTTGGCGAACGGGCAAGCAAGCTCCTACAAATGACGGGAAAAATTGCAGGCATCGTGAGTTAGCACTACTCCGTTAAGTAAATTGTG
>JANMVS010000206.1:0-1547 GCA_031392885.1 Verrucomicrobiota bacterium | reverse complement strand
AGTCCTCGCCGTGCTCAGCGACCTCGTCATTGAGATCTTTCTCGGGGAAAGCGCCGTGCTCCGCGCCCTCAAGCTCCGCGGCTCGAGCGCCAACGCCGGCACCCACGCGGACCTGGCGCTGATCTTCGTCAACGACAGCGTGGCCCGCATGGAGAACCGCGCCCGCGACGCCCTCGCGGCGATGGCCTCCGGCGAAGAACTCAAGCTGCAGCTCGGCCTCGCCCGCAAGCTGCTCCGCTGGACGCCCCTCAACACCATCGCCCTGCGCCGCCGCACCGCCGCCCGCCTCGGCACCGTCGGCAGCTATCCCGCGCTGATCGCCGCGAAATAGCCCCGCCGACTTTTCGCCAACGGTGGGCCGGGTGCCCCCACCCGGCAGACGACCGGTTTCGCCAGCTTGCGGAGTGAGGGCACTCCGCCCACAATTTCAATCGACATCGCGCTGCCCATCGAAAACTCCCGCCTCTCCCCGCCATGACCAAATCCGCCTCCAAGCCCACCTTCCGCTGGGAAGACCCTTTTCTTCTCGAGGATCAACTCTCGGAAGAGGAACGCATGGTGCGGGATTCCGCCCGGAATTACTGCCAGGGCCAGCTGATGCCCGGCATCATCGCGGCCAACCGCCACGAACACTTCGACCGCGCCATCCTTCACCAGCTGGGCGAACTCGGCCTGCTCGGCTCGACGATCGAGGGCTACGGCTGCGCCGGCGTGAACTATGTCAGCTATGGCCTCATCGCCCGCGAGGTCGAACGCGTCGATTCCGGCTACCGGTCGGTCATGAGCGTGCAGTCGTCGCTCGTGATGTTTCCCATCCACGCCTACGGCACGGAGGAACAACGCCAGAAATTCCTGCCCAAGCTCGCGACCGGCGAATGGGTCGGCTGCTTCGGCCTGACCGAGCCCAACGCCGGCTCCGATCCCGGCAGCATGACGACCCGTGCCCGCCAGGTGGACGGTGGCTACATCCTCAACGGCACCAAAACCTGGATCACCAACTCACCCATCGCCGACGTCTTCATTGTCTGGGCGAAGGACGACGAGAATGAGATTCGCGGCTTCATCCTCGAAAAAGCGATGCCGGGTCTCACCGGGCCGAAGATTGAGGGAAAATTCTCCCTGCGCGCCTCGCCCACCGGCATGATCGTCATGGCGGACGTCGCCGTGCCCGAGGCCAACCTGCTCCCGAACGTCAAGGGCCTGAAAGGACCGCTCGGCTGTTTGACGAAAGCGCGCTACGGCATCGCGTGGGGCACACTCGGCGCCGCCGAGTTTTGCTGGCACGCCGCCCGCCAATACACCCTTGACCGGAAACAATTCGGCCGGCCCCTCGCCGCCAACCAGCTGATCCAGCTCAAGCTCGCGAACATGCAAACCGAAATCACCCTCGGGCTGCAGAGCGTGCTGCGCGTCGGCCGGCTGATGGACGAGGGCAAATGCACGCCCGAGATGGTCTCGCTGGTGAAACGCAATTCCTGCGGCAAGGCGCTCGACATCGCCCGCGTCGCCCGCGACATGCACGGCGGCAACGGCATCGCCGACGAATA
>JANMVS010000131.1:0-9149 GCA_031392885.1 Verrucomicrobiota bacterium | reverse complement strand
CATGCTACATCTCGCCAACCCCGAACTGACGGTCGACCTGCTCGACCCTGCTGCCGATCGCGCCCACCTGGGGCCGCGCTTCTGCTGGGGCGGTTACCTGTGGCAGGTGCATGACCGCCACGTCGGCGCACTCCTGACCGGACCGGAATGGCCCCACCCGACGCCGACACCCGCCAACGGCCAGGGTCTGCCTGAGTCCTTCCGGCACAGCACCACCACCGGTCAGCCGCTGCTCTGGCACGGTGCGGTCGGCCTCGCCCCTGGCGTCGGGGTCCTCGGCCGCGATCCCACCGGCGTCATCATCGTCACCCAGCCTTGCGTCTGGCAAATCGAGGTTCACCCCGATCGCGCCGTGTTCCGCACCGCCCAGACCGTCGCCGGTTGGGCTTACGAGCTCGAACGCACCGTTGAGTTGTGCGGCCGGCAAGTGCGGTCCACCTCACGCCTGACGAACCGCGGTGCGACGCCGCTCAAGCTCGAGTGGTTCGCCCACCCGTTTTTTGCGCTCCAGGCCGACGGACGGCAGCATGTGACCCTGCCCGAGGGCACGCAGCTCGCCGCCAATCCCGGCTACGTGCTCTCCGGCCGCACCCTCACGCTCCGCCGGGCCTTCTTCGGCATCGAGGACGGCCACCTGGAGCCCCTCGTTCTTCCCCCCGGCCAACCTTTCGTCGCGACGCTATTCCACCCGCGGCTTCCGGCGGTGCGCTTCACCACCGACTTCGCCCCGTTCAAGTGCCTGCTCTGGGCCAACGGCAACACGCTGTCCCTCGAGCCCTTCCTCGCACTCAAGCTCGCCCCGGGCGAATCCCGCGAGTGGACCCTGACCTACGATTTCGGCGCCACACTTTGACTCGTTTTTTTGGGGGATCAATATCCCGGAGCTGGCGCCGGCTTGGTCGGAATGTAGGAGCCTGCTTGCAGGCGATTCCAGGTCCCCCATTCAACCCCCGAGTAGGTCGGATCACGCCGTGGAGAGAGCAGGTGGGATCAGAACGTCTCGCCGCGGAGGAGTTGCTGTTTGCGCCGCATGTAGTGCTCAAAGTTCGCCAGTGACACGTCCGGCGGCACCAAGTGGTCCACCGTGGGAATGAAGCCCCCGTCGGCGATCAGCGGCTGCATCGTCCGCAGGTGCGCGTCGATGGCGGCGAAGTCCTTCGCGAGCTCGCGCTTGTCCACCCCACCCCACAACCGCAGGTCGCGGCCGAACTTTTTCCGGATGGCCAGCGGGTCCATGTCGGAAGCGCGCTCGAGCGGCCAGATGGCGTCGACGCCGGCGGCCATGAACTGCGGGATGACGAGTTCACAGTTGCCGTCGGTGTCGACGATGACCCAGCGCACGCCGGCGGACTTGAACCAGGCAACCAGCCGCTTCATCTGCGGATAAATGAAGGTCTGATAGGTGGCGGGGCTGAGCAGCGGTCCGTTCTTCATGCTCAGGTCCTCGTTGAGGAAGACGTAGTCCGGGCGCACCCCGGCGGCCAGGATTGGCCGAGCCGTCTCCATGGTGAAATCCGTGATAAACTCCATCATTTCGTGCATCAGCGCCGGCTCGTCATACCAGGCATAGCTGAGGTTCTCCGTGCCCATCCATTCCCGGGCCCGCCAGTAATAGCCCAGCGTACTGCAGTTCCGCCCGAGGATCAGCGGATGCTGGCGCAAGCCCCAACCGGGGAGCTGAAACTGGTCCCAATACGCCGGATAACGGCTGGGTGACGACGGCCGGTAACGTTTTTTAATCTCCGCAAAATCCGCCGGCGTCTTCACCGGAAAATCGATGTATTCGTCCATGCTGGCGCGCATACCCTCCACCGTGCCGGTGATCAGCGCCCGGGAGATCACGCCGTTGGCCCGCTGGATGATCTCCGTTTCCCCCTCGCGCCGGATGATCTTTTCCTCGTAAGGCGGGATCATGTCGAAACGCACGTCGATGTATTCGCGCGGATCCAGGCCCCACCGAGCCTCGCCGGTGAACCAGTCCCACTGCAGGTCGTCGGTGGCGAGGCCTTCCTCGCGCCAGCGCTGCTTGGTCTGGACCCAGACCCCGACCTCGTGGTTCGGCACCCGGTCGACGGGTTGATAATTCAGGCAGGCGTGGAAGCGTTCGAGGGGTGTCATGGGATTGAAGGAGAATGAAGCGAGGGGTTAACCTGGATATTTCATGGAGCCACGGCGACCTCGCCGTGGTTCGTTCGCAAACCGCAGCCCGTTCGACGAGCTCAGGGCCCCGAGCCGGTCGCGGGGCGGGGTCGTTGCGTCTCCAGTAGACAGATTGTCATCAGTCATCATTCTGAGCGTGAATTGTTCGGGCTAGAAAGCCGCAGCACAGGGTTGAATCCGGTTAGGCCGCAATATAGCCTGCCGACATGACCTCGATCGAACGGGTGCGCCGGGTCCTCCGCGGCGAAGCCGTGGACCGCCTGCCGGTCCAGCCGATGGCGATGATGTTTGCCGCCAAACACGCGGGCATCCCTTTCCTCGAGTACACCAAGGACGGCCGGAAAATGGCCGGGGCCCAGCTGAAACTGGTGGAAGACTTTGGGCTCGATTGTCTGCTGACCTGCTCCGATCCCGCGCGCGAGGTGATCGACATTGCCGGCGAGGGCAGCGTGGACTGGTTCACTGACCAGGGGCCGGCGATCAACGAGGACCGCGCCGCGCTGGCGGACAAGCAGCGGTTGCGCACGTTCCGACTGCCTGATCCGCTGGGCGGCGGCCGCATGCACGACCGCGTCCACTCGATCGAACTCATGCGCCGCACCGCCGGGCCCGGCATGTCGATCGTCGGTTGGATCGAGGGCCCGCTCGCCCTCGCCGCCGAGTTGCGCGGGGTGAACACCATCATGCTGGATTTTTTGGATGACCCGGCCTTCGTCCGTGAACTGCTGGCGTTTTGCGCGGAGGTGGCGCTCGCCTACGCGCCGGCGCAAATCGCCGCCGGCGCCGACACCATCGGCATGAGCGACGCCGCCGCGAGCCTCATCGGTCCGCGACTTTACGAGGAATTCCTCTGGCCCGAGCAGCGGCGTGTGCTCACGACGTTGCAGCGGCAGCATCCCACGGTCCTGCGCCGGCTGCACATGTGCGGACGAACCGATGCGTTGTTCTCCAAGATGGCCGAGCTGCCCGTGGACATTTACGAAATCGACTTTCCGGCCAATCTGGAACTCGCCCGTGCCCGGCTCGGCGCGGGGCGCGTGCTCGCCGGCAATGTCTCCACCATCACCGACCTCATGCAAGGCACCCCCGAAACGGTTTATGCGGCCTGCCGCCGCTGTCACGAGATTGCCGGACGCGCTTTCATCGTCGGTGCCGGTTGCGAGCTCTCGCCGCTCACGCCGCCCGAAAATCTCCGCGCCATGGTGGCCTACGCCCGGGAGCACCGGCCGGAGGATTGCGGGGCCATGGCCCGCTAGGTTCCCGTCAGGTAAGTTCGCTTCCAATTGTCGGAGCCTGCTTGCAGGCGATTTTAACGCCCGCCGCCGCATTACCTCCTGAATCGCCTGCAAGCAGGCTCCTACAGAATACATTCGAACACCCGGATTTTGCAGCGAACGCACCCGACGGGATACCGGGTGGTGTTCGCAAAATGCCGGGCGCTGATGCGGCATCCTCATGGCAGCATCAACTGGTCGATGTAGGCATCCTCGAAACCGGGCTGCAAATTGAGCTCAATGAACTCCATCGTGCTGCACGCGGTCTGCATCTCCGTCAGCAGGCTGCGGTCGTGCAAGGCGAGAAAGGCCCCGCCCAGTGAGGTATTGCCGACCACCTGGATCTGCGCCGGAGTGAAACCCGGGAGCAACCCGCAGCCGATCGCGTGCTCGATCGAGAGATGCATCCCGAATCCGCCGGCAAGGTGGAGAGTTTTAACCTCGGCCGGGGTGGTGCCAAGGAGCTCGAGCAGTGTCCCGATGCCGGCGGCGATTGCGGCCTTGGCCTGCAGCAGCCGGGCGATGTCCACTTCGGAGATCCCCACCGGGCCCGACGCGCCGCGGGCGTGCAGCTGCAGTTTCCGGCCGTATTCATCGGCGGTCACCGCTGCGCCGGCCCGCGCAACGAAATCGTCCGCCAGACGGCCATTGGTCTGAAGAATGTTCGTCCGCCGGCCTTCCCACAGGAAATCAACGTACCCCGAGCCGCAGAGGCCAATCGGACGCGACTCGTCGCCAATCACGCCGAGTTCAGCCCGGAAGGGATTGCCCTCAAGTCGGACGCGTTCGATGGCGCCGCGAACCCCCCGTACCCCGCACGACAGCCCGGCACCTTCGAAGGCCGGTCCGGCGGCGGTCGCGCAGCCGATCAGCCGGTCGCCGACCTTGGCGATGATTTCGCCATTGGTTCCGACATCCACGAGCAGCACCGGGCCCTCGTGGTAAAGCAGCCCGGTGGCCGCGATGCCCGCAGCGAGATCGGCCCCGACATAGGCGGCCGGCGAGGGCAACAGATGGACCTCGGCGCCGGCGCCGCCGAATGCGAGGCCGAGTTCGCCGGGGGCGTGGACCCGATGTTCCAGAAACACGGGACGGAAGGGATACACCCCCAGCGGGGTCGGATCCACTCCCGCGAGCAGGTGCTGCATCGTGGTGTTGCCCGCGACGGTCATCACCCCGACCTCGCGCGGATTCACTGCCGCCTTGGTGCACGCCTCGTTGAGTAACGCCTGAATCGTCTCCTGCGCGATGGCGCGCTGGAGTTGTTGCACCGCGCCGGCGCCGGTGGTGCAGAACTGGATCCGCGTCAGCACATCCTCCCCAAAGCGGATCTGCGCATTGAACCCCGCGGCCTCGGCCAGTACCCGACCCGTCCCCATCTCGCACAGGAGCAGGGCAACGGTGGTTGTGCCCACATCCACCGCCGCGCCATAGTGGGCGGCCGAAACCAGCGGGTCGTGGGCCCAGGGCACGTTGATGCGAAACTCCGACACGACCGCCGGTTCGTGCTTGAGCAGGGAACGCGCCGGCACCCCGAGTTCCACCCCGCCGCCGGCCGACGGCAGCTTCCGCTGGCAGGACTTGACCCGCGCCTGCGGGGCAACGGCGACGGCGCCGCGGCCTTCCCTGGGCGGCAGCTCACCGGCGCGCAGTTCGACTTCACAGCCACCACAGAGTCCCCGCCCCCCGCAGCGCGTGTTCAGTGGAATTCCCCGGCGGGCCAGCAACGCCGCCAGCGATAGCATCTCGTCACCCGCCGCGCTGGTAAACTCCCGCCGGCCGTCCGGCATCTCGAGCTGCAGGCGGGTGGCATTCACGGCGCCGATGATTCCGGCTCAGCCCGGATGATGCGGTCATCGGCCGTGAGGCGGATCACATAGCGGGGCGGAACAACCAAAAAGCGCTGCTCATCCCAGTCGCCCGCCAGCAGCGCCCGCAGCAAGGCGGGGTCGCCCTTCACCTGGTCGTAGTCCCAGCCGAGACAGGCCGCGCAGTGCTTCGTGTAATCCTTGTCCTTCGGCGACTCGCCGATGCCCAGCCCCACGTAGGCGGCGCGGTCGTATTTCGCGATCCAGTGCTGCTCCATTTCCATGAGGTAATCCACCTCGTCCGCGTCAAATTTCTTGGTGTATTCCTGGCGCAGCCGGGCAGTGCGCTCCGGCCCCGGGGGCGCGTGGCTCTTGATCCAGCCGGGACTGTACCAGTAGGTTCCCGGATGCTCGCGCAGGTAGGTCGCATAACGGCCCTTGTCGCCGAGGAACAGCGTCACACAGTCATGGGCGCGGGCGATCACGATCGGACAGCGCTCATGGCGCAGATTTTCCACCCCGCGGCTGCACAGACCGTACACCAGCGCGATGGCGTCCACCCCGGGATCAGCCTCGGCGCGGTTGACGGCCGCCTGCAGTTCCCGCTGCAGTCGCACGGGTTCGTTGTGCAGGCCCTGGGGCATGAAAAACAACTCCCGGATATGCGGAAGATCCGCCGCGAGGTGGCGTACCTCGGCTTCGAGCACATTGCAGGCAATCACGGAGAGCATGAAAGAAATGGTCGATTAGCCGGGCGTTGGGAACCTCGCACCCAGCATTTTCAGGTGATGAAAGCGACAAGCCGGCCACAGGACAATTTATCCGCGATGTAAGATATGGGATTATCTATGTCTGCTCCGGTAAAAGGCCCGGGTTCGGATTTACTTTCCACTCCGCCGATCTAGAAACCAGCCATGCCCCTCCTCACTGACCTCTCCGCAGCGGTTGTCGCCGGCAAACGGGCCGATACGGTCCGGCTCACTCAGGAATTACTGGACGCCGGCCTCAGCCCTTCCGCCATCGTGGAACAGGGCCTCGTCCCCGGCATGGCCGTCGTGGGCGATCAGTTCAAACGCAACGAGATCTTCGTCCCGGAAATGCTGGTCGCCGCGCGCGCCATGAAGGAGGCCCTGAAACTCCTTGAGCCCTTGCTCGCCGCCGCCGGCATCAAGCCGAAGTACACCGTCATCATCGGCACGGTCCAAGGGGATCTGCACGACATCGGGAAGAATCTCATCTCGATGATGTGGCGCGGCGCGGGTTTCGCCGTCGTCGATCTCGGCACCAATGTGCCGGCGGCACGCTACCTTGCGGCCGCACAGGAGCATCAGGCGCACATCGTGGGCCTCTCCGCTTTGCTCACCACCACGATGCCGGCCATGAAGGAGACGGTGCGCGTCCTGAAGGCCGCCGGCCTGCGCAACACCAAGATCATGATCGGCGGCGCGCCGATCACCCAGGCCTTCGCGGATGAAATCGGCGCCGACGGTTATGCCGCCGATGCCGGCACGGCCGTGGAAGTGGCGCGAAGACTTGTTGGCGAAGCCGCCTGAGCTCGCCTCCGCGCCATGACCTCCCGCGAGAAAGTCCACCGGGCCCTCGCACATCAGTCCGGCCCCGTGCCGGTCGATTTTGGCAGCACCGGCCTGACCAGCCTGCATGTGAGCTGCGTCGCGGCTCTGCGCGAACACTACGGGCTGCCGCTCCACCCGGTGAAGGTCTGCGAACCGTTTCAGATGCTCGGGGAAGTCGAGGACGACCTCGCCCACGCCCTCGGCTCCGACTGTGTTGCGGCCAACGGACGTGGCACCATGTTCGGCTTCGCCAACGAGGGCTGGCACGAATGGCGGACCCCGTGGGGCCAGGTCGTGCTCGTGCCCGAGGGTTTCCGCCCCCGCGAGGATACCTCGGGCGATGTCTACCTTTTCCCCGAGGGCGACACCTCCGTCGCGCCCAGCGGGCATCTGCCGGCGGGCGGGTATTTCTTTGATGCCATCGTTCGGCAGCCGCCCCTCGACGAGGACAAACTGAACCCCGCGGACAACTGCGAGGAGTTCAAACCGCTCGAGCCCGTCGACGTCGACCACTGGCAACGCGAGTTTGCCCGCCTAGGCGGCGAGTCGCGTGCCATTGTCGGCGGCATCGGCGGCACGGGCTTCGGCGACATCGCCCTTGTGCCGGCGGCGTTCCTCAAGCACCCGAAGGGCATCCGCGACGTCAGTGAATGGTACGTCTCCCTCATCGAGCGCCGCGCTTACATCCACCAAGTCTTCTCCTATCAGTGCGAAGTCGCGCTGAAAAATCTGTCGACCTATGCCGTCCTGGCAGGTGACACGGTCGATGTGCTCATGATCTGTGGCACGGATTTTGGCACGCAGAGTTCGCAGTTCTGCTCGGCGGCAACCTTCGACGAGCTGTACGCACCCTACTACCGGCAGGTCAACGACTGGATCCACCGCCACACGAAGTGGAAAACCTTCAAGCACTCCTGCGGCGCCGTCCGCCCGCTCATCGACCGGTTCATCGATGTCGGCTTTGATATTCTCAATCCCGTGCAATGTTCCGCCAAGGACATGGACCCCGTCCGGCTCAAGGCCGACTTCGGCGACCGCCTCGTCTTCTGGGGCGGCGGCGTGGACACCCAGCACACCCTGCCCTTCGGCACGCCGGCCGAGGTGCGGGCGCAAGTCATGGAACGACTGCGCGCCTTCTCGCCCGGCGGCGGTTTTGTCTTCAACACCATCCACAACATCCAGGCGCGCACCCCGGTCGCGAACATCGTCGCCATGGTGGATGCGATCCGGGAATTCAACGGTTCTCCCGTCAGATGAGCACGACTAAAGTTGATCGGTGCAGGCAGGTAGGGCGGACCGAGCGCGAGCGACAGTCCGTCATCCTTCCGCCGCTGCCAAAGCTAAGGCCGACAGGCCGGATGAGCCGTTCCGTACTGACTCGTCGGGGACGACTCGCCCTACCCGTCAGGCCAGCTGACAGACCTAAAAACTGTAATTCTCAACTATCTCCCCCATGAACTCCCGCCTCACGTTGCTCCGCGAAACCCTCGCCCGCCGCCCGCTCCTCGGTGACGGAGCCACCGGCACTCAGCTGCAGCTCCTCGGGCTCGCCCCCGGTGCTTGCGGTGAACTCTGGAACACCGGCCAGCCCGACCGCGTGCGACAGGTGCATCGCAGCTATCTCGCCGCGGGTTCCGATCTACTCACGACCAACACCTTTGGCGGCACTTCCTTGGTCCTCTCCAGCCATGGTGCGGCGGCGCGCGCGCATGAACTCAACCTTGCCGGCGCCCGGCTCGCCCGCGAGATCGCCGGCGACCGCGCCTGGGTGCTCGGCGACATCGGCCCCTTCGGCGGCATGCTCGAGCCTTTGGGCGAAGCCGTATCCGAGGAGGTCACCCTCGCCTTTCGCCAGCAGGCCCTCGCCCTGCTCGAGGGCGGGGCGGATGTGATATTGATCGAGACGATGTCCGATCCCGCCGAAACGACCCTCGCCGTGCAGGCGGCCAAGGCCGCCGGCGCAGAGTTCGTCATCGCCACTTACGCTTTCCAGCAATCGGCCGTCGGTTTTCGCACGATGATGGGCACCACCGTCGCCCAAGCCCTGGCGGCCGCCCTCGCCGCGGGCGCGGATGTCGTCGGCGCCAACTGTGGGACCGGGCTCTCGCTCGACGCCTACGTGAAGCTCACCTCGGAACTCGCGGCGGCCGCGGCCGGCCGGCCCGTCATTGTTCAGCCCAACGCCGGCGCGCCGCGTTTCGTGGATGGCCAAATCTGTTACGATGAGGCGGCGGCGCAGTTTGCGGCCGCCGCCCCTCACTTCAACACGGCCGGCGCGCGCTTCGTCGGCGGCTGTTGCGGCAGCACCCCCGCCCACCTCGCCGCGATGGCGA
>JANMVS010000220.1:0-1733 GCA_031392885.1 Verrucomicrobiota bacterium | reverse complement strand
GGAGGCCGGCCATGACCGGTGAACTGGCCGGCATCACGGGACCGGGCACGGCGTTCCTCGCCGGGCTGGTCACGAGTCTGCACTGCGCGGGCATGTGCGGCCCGCTGGCCTGTGCGCTCATGCCGGCGGCGCGGGAGGGCAGCGACCCGCAGACCGTGGCCACGACTTATCATTTGACGCGACTCGCCGGTTACACGGCGCTCGGCGCTTTGGCCGGCGGGATCGGGCGGTGGCCGCTCACGCTGCTGGGGGGCGGAGTTTGGACTTACCTGCCGTGGCTGCTGGTGGTTTTTTTCGTCGCGATCGCGTTTCGCCTTGAGCAACGGCTCCCGCGTCTGCCGCTGTTCGGTCGCGCCTACGCCGCGCTGTTGACGCGGCTCCGCCAGGGTTCGCGGGTCCGCGCCGCCGCCGCGTTGGGCGCCGCCACCCCGTTGCTGCCCTGCGGACCCTTGTACTTCCTGCTCTCCCTGGCGCTCCTCTCCGGCTCCGCCCTGCGCGGGGCCGAAACGCTCCTCGCCTTCGGCCTCGGAACCGTGCCGTTGCTCTGGTTTGCCCAGGCTAATTTTCACTGGCTGCGCTCCCGCTTGAGCCCGCGGGTACTGACCCGCGCGCAAAGCATCCTGGCCCTCGGCGTGGCGGCGCTGCTGGTCTGGCGGCTGCGCGGGACCCTCGGGCTGGGCGGACCGGGCGCCACGGACTTTGTGTGTTTTTGAACATGATTGCTGATCCGAATAATTTGGTGGGCGGGGGCGAACGGGACCAGGCGCGAGTGCGTGGACTGCGTGCCGACCATCACGTTCCCGTCCACCTTTGCCGTCACTGCGGCACCCCGCTTGCCGGGGAGGCAGCGGTGGCCTCGGGCTTCTGCTGCGCGGGCTGCAGCTATGTTTTCCGACTGGTGCACGAGCATGGGCTTGATGGTTACTATAAGATTCGCGATGCCCTCGTCGCGCCCGCGGGCGCGGCGGTCTTCCAGCCGCGCGATTATGCCTGGCTCGCCGAGTTGCAGCAGGCGGCCGAGCCGGCGCCGGGCACGCCGGAGCTGACCCTTGAGGTGCAGGGAATTTCCTGCGCCGGCTGCGTCTGGCTCATCGAAAAGCTTTTTGCCCGGCAACCGGGCTCCCTGCACATCGAGACCGATGCGCAGCTCGGCCGCATGCGCTTCCGCTGGACCCGGGGTAAATTCGACGCACCGGCCTTTGCCCGCGTGCTGCAAACGTTCAACTATCTGGCCGGGCCGCCGGGTGAGGAACCCGCCGTGCCCGAGAGCCGGCGGTTGGTGCGACGCGTGGGACTGGGCGCGGCGTTCGCGATGAATGTCATGTTGTTTACCCTGCCGGTCTACTTCGGCATGGAAGCGAGCTTCCCTTACGCCCGGCTCTTCGGCCTGCTCTCGGCCGCCTTCGCGACCCTGAGCGTGCTGGCGGGCGGCAGCTATTTCTTCGCCCGGGCCGTCCGCGCCTTGCGCGACGGGGTGATGCACATCGACCTGCCCATCGCCGTGGGCATCCTCGGGGCCTACGGCGGCTCCCTCGCCGGCTGGCTCACCGGCCGGGAGGAATTCATCTATTTCGATTTTGTCGCGGCCTTTATTTTTCTGATGCTTGTGGGGCGCTGGGCGCAGACGGCCGCCGTCGAGCGCAACCGTCGGCGGTTGCTCACCGCCCCCGGCCGGCCGGATAAAGTTTCTGTCCTCACCCCCGGAGGCAGCGCGATGTCCCGGCCGGCGGAAA
>JANMVS010000118.1:0-7903 GCA_031392885.1 Verrucomicrobiota bacterium | reverse complement strand
AGGCAGCCGCCGCTGATCGAACCCGTGCAGGTGCCAGCGGGCAGCCACAACCGCCGTGCGCCGGGCTGGCGGTAGGACGAACCGTCGACCCGGACCAGCGTGGCGAGCACGGCAGGCGTCCCGGGGTGGGCGTCGAGCAGTTTCAAAATGGCGGCGATTTCAGTCATGGCGGGCGGACGGGGACGCAGGATTGGAGTCAGAGACAATGTCAGTGCGGGAGTTTGGTCACGTCAGATTCGCGCTAATTCGCGCTAAATTGATTCTACGAATAACGACAAACGTAGGCGGGCAACAGTAAATTTGTTAACCTTGGCGTCATGAGCGCCAGTCAGACTCCCGCCAGGGCGCCGCCCTGCGTTCGGGCTACGGCGAAGGGATCGTTACTGTTATTATGTACCTTGGCCGCCGAAGTGACCGCCCGGGCACCATGGCCCGGTTCTCGCGGAGAACACCGTTGACCCAATTCCTGCCACAACGAGTCCGGACGGGTTGCGTGAACTTGACGAGCAGCCCGATTTGTATATCAAAAATGCTACGCAATGGATTTGAACTTTGACCGCATCGAGGGTTTTGAGTGGGACGCAGGCAACTTGACCAAGAGTGCCCAGCGCCACGGCATCACCCCGGATGAGGCTGAGGAGATTTTTTTTCGCGCTCCCTGGGTGGTGGACGACACGCACCCGGAGGTCGCCGAGCCTCGTTTTGCGGCCATCGGGAGCAGCGAACGAGGCCGGGTTCTCCGGATCGTGTTTGCCGTCCGCCGGCAGCAAATTCGTCCCATCTCCTGCCGCCCGGCCAGTCAAAAAGAACGCCAATTATATGAAAAAGCTCTTCGTCAAAGAGGATAAATCCCGCCGCCCACTCGACCTCACCCAGGCCCGCCTGGGGGTGTTCCCGAATCTGAAGCCGACCACGACTCCCATCTCGTTGCGCGTGCCCAATTCCATTCTCGCCCGCTTGAAGCTGGAGGCGCACAAGCGCGGCATGGCCTATCAGTCTTACATCAAGTCTGTGCTGGCCGCCGAAGTGGAAGGACCGCGGTAGCAAATCGGATTTTGGTCCCTGTTGCGCCAGATCGGTTCCCGAAAGCTACAACCTTTGGCCAGGTTCCACGATCACACCCTGCAGTCACTTTAGCGAAACTTGGGCTCCTCCCCGCATGCGCACCCTTCGATCTCTACAAATGAAAGCCCTCCGTCGCTCAAGCTAGGGAGGGCATCCTTCTTCCTCGCTCCGCCCGGGCGAAGGATGGTGGACCTTACTGGACTCGAACCAGTGACCTTTTCGATGTCAACGAAACGCTCTAACCAACTGAGCTAAAGGTCCGGAAGAGCGGCATGTATGAAGGACGCGGGCGGACCCGTGCAAGGAAAAATCCCAGCGATCATTCCGGGCGGATGGGGAGCGTTTTCGCGTGCATTTAAGGCCCTGCCGGGTAAACACCTGCCGACATGCTGCAAAGCCTCCGCATCCGCAATCTCGCCCTGCTTGAGGAGGTCGAACTGGACTTCGAGACCGGGTTCACGGCGGTGACAGGCGAAACCGGGGCCGGGAAAAGCATTCTGCTCGGGGCGCTCTCCCTGCTCGCCGGCGCCCGGGCCGACAAGACCATCATCCGCCAGGGTGCCCCCGCCACCGAGGTCGAGGCGGCCCTCTTTTTCACCGACAGCCGCAAGCTGGACGCCGCTCTCGCCGCGCTCGACCTGCCGCCGTGCGACGACGGCGTGCTCATCATGAAACGCAGCCTGCCGCGGGACAAGGCCCCCCGGATTTCCGTCAACGGCAGCATGGCGACGCTGACCGCCCTGCAAGAGCTCGGCGAATACTGGATCGATTTCCACGGCCCGGGCGAGCCGCGCCGTTTGCTCAAGGAGGGTTGCCAGCGCGAACTGCTTGACCTGTTCGCCAAAAACGAAGCCGAGCTCCAGAAATACCAGCTCCACTACCGCGCCTGGCGCGAACTCGTGGAGGAACGCACGCGACTCGCGGGTGCGGAAAAACTTTCGGCCGACCAGATCGAGTTTCTGAAGGTGCAGCTGGCCAAGATTGATGCGCTGGACCTGACCGAGGAGGCGATCGCGACGCTGGAGCGCGACTTCTCGCGCCAGCAAAGCGCCCAGGAGATCACGCAGCTCGCCTCCGGCTTGAGCAACGGACTGAGCGGCGACGAAGGCCTGTTGGGCCAGCTGGCCGCGCTGCTCCGCCAGGCGCGGCAACTGGAGTCGCTCGACGCCGCCAGCAAACCACTGGCCGACCGGTTGCTGTCGTGCTCGGTCGAGCTGGGCGACCTGGACGCGGAGTTTTCCTCCCTCGCGCAGTCGCTGCATTTCGATCCGGAGCAGGCCGAGGCGCTGCAGGAAAAGATGAATGTCTGGCTCGCGCTGAAGCGGAAACACGGGGTGAAACTGGAGACTGTGATCGCCGCGCGCGACGAGCTGCGGCGGAAGCTGGAAATGCAGGGCGACATCGAGGGCTCGCTCGCCAAGCTCGAAAAGCAAATCGCGGAGGCGTTCAAGCTGGCGCGCAAGTTTGCCGGCGAGTTGCGGCTGACCCGCGAAAAAGCCGCACTGCAGCTGGCCAAGGCCGGCGGCAAGGTCATCGCGCAGCTCGGTTTCAAGAAGGCGGATTTCCGCGTGCACCTCGTTTCGCTCCCGGAACTGGGGCCGCAGGGTGACTGTGGCGTCGAGTTTTTGTTTTCACCCAATGTCGGCGAGCCGCCGCTGCCGTTGCACCGCATCGCTTCAAGCGGCGAACTGGCCCGCGTGATGCTGGCGCTCAAGGCGGTGCTGGCGGAGATCGACGACGTGCCGCTGCTGGTGTTCGACGAGGTCGATGCCAATGTCGGGGGCGAGATCGGCCGCATCGTCGGGGAAAAGATGGCGAACATCGCGGAGCGGCACCAGGTGCTGTGCGTGACGCACCTGCCGCAGGTGGCGGCGCAGGCCCAGAATCATTTGGTCGTGACCAAGGACCAGAGCGGCGACCGCGCCTCGGTCGCCATCGAACCCATCCACGGTAACCGCAAGGTGCGGGTCGGGGAACTCGCGCGGATGCTCGGCGATCGGAATGCGAAGAGCGCCATGGCGCACGCCGAGGAGTTGCTGAAAGGGTAGGGGGCCCTGGGGTAGGGCGAATCCTCCAGCTGAGCCGGATCGACAAGCTCTAGCCCGGATATTTCCTGGAGCCACGGCGACCTCGCCGTGGTTCGCTCACCAACCGCAGCGGGGCCGCTGCGGCTCCAGCAAACAGTTTGTCGTCAGCCATCATTCTGAGTGTGAAATGTTCGGGCTAGCCGTTCGACAGGCTCAGACCTACTGCGGCGCGCGAAATACGGTGACGTTGCCGTCGTCTTTGTAGGTCGGGCTTTACGCCCGACATGCTGGGAAACCCGTCGGGGATAAACCCCGACCTACAGTTAAATCGCGTCACTCTATGATGTGAAACTCAGTAGAACCCGTCGAGAGGCCGCGGCTCGTCGGGGACGACTCGCCCCACCATTCCCGTTGCAGCATTGCCTTGCGCGGAACAATCACGCTAGCCTGCGCCCATGTCCCACCCCATCACCCGCCGGACGGCGCTGAAACGTCTTGGCGTCGGCACGGCTCTCGCCACCAGCATGAGCCTCATCAACACCTCCGCGGCTGAAACGAAATCCCCCGAACGAAATGGCCGCATCAAACAGTCGGTCTGCCAGTGGTGTTACAGCAAGATGCCGCTGGACGAGCTGTGCGCCGCGGCGGCGGGCATGGGCCTGAAGTCCGTGGAGCTGCTGCAGCCGAAGGATTTTCCGACGCTGAAGGCCCATGGCTTGATCTGCGCGATGGTCAGTTACCCCACGGCCATGGCCGGCGCGGTGAGTGTCGGTGGCATCACCAAGGCATGGAACCGACTGGAGCATCATGATGCGCTGGTGGCGGCCTATGAGAGCCAACTGCAGGCGACGGCGGCCGCGGGGTATCCCAACTTGATTTGCTTTTCCGGCAACCGTGACGGCATGCCGGATGCGCAGGGAATGGAGAATTGCGCCACGGGCCTGAAACGGATTCTGCCCCTGGCGGAAAAACTGGGCGTCACCGTCTGCATGGAATTACTGAACAGTCGCGTGAATCATCACGACTACATGTGCGACCACACGGAGTGGGGCCTGGCGTTGGGCCAAAAACTCGGCTCGCCGCGTTTCAAGCTGCTCTACGACATCTACCACATGCAAATCATGGAGGGGGATGTGATTGCCACCATTCAGCGTCATCACGCGCAGATCGCCCACTACCACACCGCCGGCGTACCCGGCCGGCATGAATTGGACGAGAATCAGGAACTGTACTACCCGGCGATCGTGCGGGCGATTTTGGCAACCGGTTATCAGGGTTTCCTCGGCCAGGAGTTCATCCCGCGCAATGCGGACGCGATGGCGGGCCTGCGGGCCGGGGTTGAGATCTGTGACGTGTGATGATCGGACTGAGCCGGACTGAATTGTAGGTCGGGGTTAATCCCCGCCAGAAGACCGCCAAAGGCACGGCTCGTCCGGAGGACTCGCCCTACCTGTCGGGCGTTCCTCCTTCGCCAAGGCTTCCGCCGTCGCTCTGCGAGCTATGGCGGACAAGTCGGAGGACATGAAGCCCGACCTACAGATTGGCCGCAAGGGTGGGGCGCGTTGGTTTGGGGTAGGGACGGACCGCCGGGCCGGCCGCGAACGTCCGTATGGCGCGCCCAGCCGCCGAGGCTACGCACTCGTCGCCGCCGAGACTTCGCACTCGTCGCCGCCGAGGCTACGTACTCGGCGCGGGTGCACTGCGCCACTTATCCCTTGGCACCGAGGCGAGGGCGATCAGGGCGAGTTGGCTGAGGACAAAGGTGACGAGCCACACAAAGGCGGAGTCCATGAAGCCGTAGGAGTGGAGGCCGACGCCGAGCATGTTGACGCCGAACCAGCTCCAGCTGGTGACGATGTTGCCGAAGATGGCGAGGGACATCAGGCCACGCTGCTTCACCAAGCCGCCCCAGCGGCAGTGCAGGATGATGGCGTTCCAGAGCACGATGATCAGCGCGCCATTTTCCTTCGGATCCCAACCCCAGAAGCGACCCCAGGACTGGTCAGCCCAAATGCCACCGAGGACAGTGCCGACGAGGCTGAACAGGGTGGCGAAGCAGACGATGCCATAGACCATGCGGGTCAGCGTATCGGCGGTGGCCCGGTCGAGGGATTTGGTGAACAGCCCGCGGACGACGTAGATGATGGCCAGAAAGCCGGCGAGGAAGGTGGCGGCGTAACCGGCCGTCACGACGACGACGTGGGTGGCGAGCCAGAAATTGGAATCGAGCACGGCCCGCATCATTTCGAGGGTGTCGCCGGTGAGGGAGAGGTGGTGCGCGATCAACAGGGTGGCGAAGCCGATCATGCCGGCGGCGACGGAGCCAATGGCATTGCGGTAGATTTTTTCCAGAATCAGGCACAGACCCACCGAGCCCCAGCCAACGAACAGTGCCGACGAATAAAGGTTGGTGACGGGGGGGCGGCCCTCGAGCCACATCCGCGTGAGGATCCCGCCGGTGGTGAGCGCGAAGGCAAGGCCCACGAGATAATACGCGCTGCGGCCCAGCGTTTCGGGCCACTTGAGCCAGGAAAAAATACCGAGCAGAAACGCGTAGGCATAAAGTGTCATCGAGCTGTAGAACGGTTCCGCGGCGTTGAAGCGGGTCTCGACATCGCTCTTGTGCAGCGGGGTCAGGAAGCGTTTGGCCAGTTGTGCCCGATAGAGCCGCACGATCTCATTGAACTGGGCGGGTTGCTTCGCGCGCCAGGTGTGGCCGAGGGTGGCGTAGGCCATGACGTGGGGATTGATGCTGCCGGTCCCAAAGGTCGCGAGCAAGGCCTTGCCGGTGTTGCTCCAGGCAGTGGGGCTGGGCTCGTTGTCCGCCGGCGGAATGGCCAGCAGGTAGGCGAAATTCTCCATGACTTCGTAGCGCTGGGCCATCTCGATCATGACCTTGAACGCCGGCTCATTGTGGGCTTCGCCTTTTTGCCGGGCGCGGACGGCCTCGACGCCGGCCGGCAGGGCCTGCTGGAACTTCACCAGTTCGGCGAGAAAATCAGGACTGTCGGGCAATTGCAGGCTGTGCTTCAGCCGCTGATAGAGCACGACGACCTCGCGCAGGTGGGCGATCTGCTTCTGGAACGGCGTGCGCAGCGGCGCCTCGACCGATTCCGCCAACTGGGCCTGGCGCTCGATTTCGGCCAGCTTGGGCTGGAGTTGATTGTAGGAGAAGCGGGACTTGCTGGACGGCAGGAAGCCGAGCACGGCCATGGCCCGTTTCGCGCCGCTGTCGTAACTGACCTTGGTGTCCCCCGCCATGATGCCGAGCAGGTCGAGCACTTCGGGGGATTCGATTTTGAACACCGGGTAAGTGTCGGCCTGGGCGGGGGCGAAGAGCACATCGGCCAGCCACTCGATCGGGGAGTGCACGAACGGCTGGCTGATTTCCGGGGTGCTGACGCGCTGGCGGCCCTGCATGGAAAGCAGCGAGGTGCGCGCCACGGTGTCGAGGGGCTTGAGGCGGCCGTTGACGAGCACCGGCAGGCGGCCGAAAGCGGTCAGGTCGAACGCCCCGTCTTTGGTCGCGGGCAGGCGCAGGGTGGAGGCGACAAAAATTACGCCGAGCAGCAGAACGAGAAGAGGGAGATATTTTTTCATGTTTAACACCAAGGAAGCAAAGAGAGCAAAGATTTAGGGGTGGTCGCACCGGGTAAAATCAACCGGATGATGCCATCCTTGAGCACGACTCATGATAGTTAATTAGCAGTCTCAAAGGGGCATTGAGGAGTTTCATAGAGGAGAGAAGCTGCGCTTTGTGAGTCGGCAGGATTTTTTCAACGGCTTTGTTTTCGACAACCAGGCAGCGATCGACCCAGACGTCCAGGCGAAGCGGCTCTTCAAAGACGAGGCCTTTATATTCAAGGGGCACTGTGATCTGATTGACCGCACTGATGCCCTGCAGCTGGAGTTCATGGAGCAGCCGTGAATGCGGAAAAAGATTTGGCACAGGGTGTGGTTTCGGTTGCGAGCAGAGTGTGAAATATCCGGGCTAGGATTGTTCTCTGCGTCCTTTGCGGTCTTGGTGTAGTAAATCAGATGGCCGCTGCGGTGCGTTTGCGGAAGAAACCGCCGAGGTGGATGCCGAATTGGATGACGAGCCCGAGGCCCATCAAAATGCAGGCGATATAGGGCAACAGCCAGTTGGGGTTGCGCACGACCTGGAGGATCGAGGTGCGGTCGTTGTTCTCAAACCCCGCCTGATAGTACGTGAGACCGGCGTAGCGCAGCGGGTTGTTCATGTAGATGAGCACCTCGCGATCCTCACGCTTGTTATCCGTCGTCAGCTGGATGCGGCTGGCGAAGTTCTTGGGAATGTCGGTGCCGGCGTATTTTTCGTGCGTGAAATTGAGCAACTTGACCGCATACGGCTGATAGTAACGCTGCTGGCGCATCTTCAATTCCCAGGTGCGGCCCTGGTAGGCGAAGGTCTGGGGCTGGCCCAGCAGCGGGGACACCAGCCAGATGCCCAGGGAGCCCTCGGGCCCGGTGACTTCGACGAAAGACGCGGGCGAATTCCCCTCATTTTCCTTGCTGCTTAACGGCAGGGGCAGGACCGAAATTCCCGGGCCGATGCCGGCGGTGGCGCGGGACGCCGGAAGCCCGGGCGCCTGGGCTTTCATCTGCATGGACGCGTTGGGATAATATTCGCGAATCCGGAGCTGAAACGGCAGCTTGGGGTGTTGGATGGATCCGGTGTCGGCGAGGGCCGCCTCCGGGATGGCCACGACTTCGTGATTACCGGGGTTGGTGATGTCCAGTACTGCCAGCTCGAATTGCCGGTAGCTTTCCGTGTAGTGCTTGTTCTGACC
>JANMVS010000091.1:0-3330 GCA_031392885.1 Verrucomicrobiota bacterium | reverse complement strand
GTCGCGGACGGGAGTGGTTAGACTCTGCGGGCCAGCTTGAGCCAGACACGGTGCGGCGTCGAGCGGCTTCGATGATGAGGATATGGCCCCCCGATTCGGCCCACGGAACACACGGAAGAATGAACCTGATTCCGGCAGATTTTTTACCACGGATAAAACAGATGAAGCCGGATGGATTAAGGGGAGGGCTCGCGTCCCTGCGAGCCTCGGCCTTGCGAACCCCGGCCCGCAGAGACGCGGGCCCTTCCTCGTGCGAGCTCCGGCCGGCCTGGTCCGCCCTGGCTCGACGAGCGAGCGGTGATTCGTCCACTCGCGGGCGCTCGGGGCTACGCTCGGGGGAGCTACCGCTTTTTCTTCCCGGGGTGAGGCTCGATGTTGAGGTAGGTCTTGGCGAGCATCTGCGATTCGTAGAACTCCACCAGACGCACGCCTTCGCGGGGTTTGATCAAATCCTTCTTCGTGGCGTGGTCGATCTGCTGCTTGATGCGGCGGCAGAGTTCCTCCCACTGGTATTGCACGCCCTCGATGACGTCGGCGATGCGGGAACCGGCGAGGGCTTCCTCGATGTAATAGCCGTTGGGTTCGTCGTCCTCGAGGAAGACGTGGACCTCGTTGACGCGGCCGAAGAGATTGTGCAGGTCGCCCATGATGTCCTGGTAGGCGCCGGTGAGGTAGATGCCGAGGTAGTAGGGTTCGTTGCGCCGGAGCGGGTGGAGCGTGATATAGTCCTTCACGTCCTGCAGGTCGATGAAGTTGGCGATCTTGCCGTCGGAGTCGCAGGTGATGTCGACGAGGGTCGCGTTGACCGTGGGTTTTTCCTGCAACCGGTGCAGTGGCGTGATGGGAAAGAGCTGCTTGAGCGCCCAGCTGTCGAGGAGCGACTGGAAGACGGAGAAGTTGCAGACGTATTGGTCGGCGAGGAGATTCTTGAGCTCGTGGAGTTCCTCGGGCTGGTAGCCGGACTTGGTGCCCTCCCGGTCGATCTTCTCGCAGATCTGCCAGAAGATCTGCTCGGCGGCGGCGCGGTTCTCCAGGTCGAGGTAGCCGAGGTTGAAGAGCGAGAAGGCCTCCTCTTTTTTCTGGAGCGCGTCGTGAAAGCGCTCGAGGCGGCCGAGCTTGGCCTTGTTTTTCAGGAGCACGGCGAGGTCGTCGACGATCTTGTGCCGCGCCTTGGGCTGGTGCTGCTTGCCGAGGGATTCGTGCTTGTTGATGCGCTCGAAGACCTCGACCACGAGCATGGAGTGGGGGGCGGCGACGGCGCGGCCGGACTCGGTGACGATGTCGGGCACCTTGACGCCGGAGGCGGCGCAGATCTCGCGGATGTTGAACACGACATCGCGGGCGTATTCCCCCAGGGTGTAGTTCATGGAGGACTCGAAATTCGTGCGCGAGCCGTCGTAATCGATCCCCAGGCCGCCGCCGACATCGAGGTAGCCCATGGGGAAGCCCATTTTGTCGAGCTGGCAGTAGAACCGCGCGGCCTCGGTCACGGCCGCCTTGACGGTGATGATGTTGGGCACCTGCGAGCCGATGTGGAAATGCACCAGCTTGAGGCATGGCTGCATCTTGGCGGCGCGCAGTTTTTCCACGGCGAAAAGAATTTCCGCGGTGTTGAGGCCGAACTTGGCGTTGTCGCCGGAGGAGAGGGCCCACTTGCCTTCGCCGCGGGTCTGGAGCTTGACGCGGAAGCCGATCAGGGGCTTGACGCCGGTTTCCTTGGAAATGGCGATGATGCTGTCGACCTCGGAGAGCTGCTCGATGACGATGATGATTTTCTTGCCCAGTTTGCGGCCGAGGAGGGCGAGCCGCATGTAGTCATTGTCCTTGTAACCGTTGCAGATGATGAGGCGCTGGGCGCCCTCGTGCATGGCAAGGGCGATCATCAGTTCGGGCTTGGAACCGGCCTCCAGGCCATAGTTGAAGTCCTTGCCGGCGGAGACGATCTCGTCGACCACCTCCCGGAGCTGGTTGACCTTGATCGGGAACACGCCGCGGTACTCGCCCTTGTAGTTTTCCTCCTTGATCGCCTTGTGGAAGGCCTGGTTGAGCAGCGTGACGCGGTGGCGGAGGGTGTCCTGCAAGCGGATGACCATGGGGGCCTTGAGACCCATGCCGGTCGCCTCGTCGATGACATCCATGAGGCGGATGGTGCGCCCATCGGACAGAGGTTCCACCTGCACAAAACCCTCGGTATCTACGGAGAAATGATTAGCGCCCCAGCGCTTGAAACCATAGTGTTCTTCGGATTGGGCGGCCGACCAGTTGGATGCGGATTTGGTCTTCAATTTACGATCTGGGGATGGGCAGGGGTTAGGCTTGCTTTTATGAATGCGGCTGGGCTTATTCGCCCTTTTCAAATTTTTCAAAACACCCGCAGACGCAATGACTAAGTTACACGTTTTCCTCGCTCAAGCCCAACCCGCGCCCACCGGCGCCGCCGCCCTGGTCCAACTGGCCCCGCTCGCCCTGCTCATGGCGGCGATGTATTTCCTGGTCTTCGCCCCCCAGCGCAAGAAGCAGAAGCAACACGAGGCCATGCTCGGCGAGCTCAAGTCGGGCGACGAGGTCGTGACCTCCGGCGGCATCTACGGCACCATCACCAGCGTGAAGGAAGACCGTTTTGTCATCCGAATCGGCGAAAACTACAAGGTCGAGGTCGGCAAGGGCTTCATCAGCACCGTCGTCAAGAAAGCGGACGCCACCTGAGCGTCGCGCCGCCCCGTCCGCCGCCCCCCTTGGCGCGGAATCCCATTTTAACAACCACCACCCATGCTCCGTCGTAATCTCTGGAAAATAATCCTGTCCGCCGCCCTCGTGCTGTGGGCATTATTCACCACGCTGCCGCTGCAGGACCGTGATTTCGGTCCCTACGTCCGCAGCCAGGCCTCCGCCAAACCCGCGGAGTTCGCCAAGCTCATGACCCGGGTGGATGACACCATCAAAATGGCCAAGCTCGAGGGCCGGGATGTCAGTTTTTACGTCGGGCTCAAGCAAATCGGCCGGGTCGAGCGGATCGATCTCTCCGAGTTCTTCCCTAGCATCAAGCTGGAGAGCTCGCTCAAGAATATCGAGAAACGCAACGACATCCTCCTGACCTATCTGCTCAAGTCGTCGAAAAGCCCGCTGCAACTCGGTCTCGACCTGAAAGGCGGGGTGGCGTTCACCCTCGAGGCGCCACCGGCCAAGGTGGACAGCCAGTCCGGCAACTACGAGCGCCGCCAGCAGCTCAGCAAGGCCATCGAGATCATCGGCAACCGCATCAACGGCATGGGCGTCGCCGAGCCCGTCATCCGCCCGGTCGGTGACTCCCGCATCGAGGTCCAGCTCGCC
>JANMVS010000061.1:0-4778 GCA_031392885.1 Verrucomicrobiota bacterium | reverse complement strand
GCACCTCACCGACGGGCAGCTCACCGGGCCCATGCGCGGCGTGCTCACGGGCTGTCGGTCATCGTGGACGTCCAAGCTCTCTGGCTTCGAGAGCGCGTCCTCGTAGCTCGCGGTCGAAGGCGGCGCGGATCGCTCCGGCGTCGCGACGTCTACCACGGCCAGCGACGGGTCCTCCTCCGGTGCCTCTTGCTCGGCCGGCGGCTGTCAGGGCTTTCTGGTATGCTGTATTTTGTCTACTTCCTGTTCATCGGCGTCGGCTACGAAGACGCGACGCATATCCTCATCATCGCCATCCTTGGGTTCGAATTGCTGCGCCGGGTGAAAACACCGCACCCCTGGCCCATCGGGCTGATCGGTATCGTGCTGGCGGGTTACGCCCAGATCAAATTCACCGATCTGTTGTTTGGCTTTTTCATCGTTGTTCTGACTCTGGGCTACTACCTCCGCGAAGGGCGGCGGCGCGAAGCGGCCTGGCTCGCAGTTTCCTACCTGGTTGCCTTTCTCGGGATCTGGCTTGCTTGCAGCCAGAGTCTGTTGAACCTGCCCGCCTACCTGTATTATTCGTGGCAGATCAGCGAAGGATACCAATGGGCCATGGGATTTCCGACGCCGTCGGAGCCGCTCTGGAAGGCCCTGGTGATATTGGCGGTATTCGCAGCATACGGTTGCTACCACCTCTTCACGCAACCGCACCGGTCGCGGGCGGTGGCCAACACCCTGCTGCTCGGCGCCTTCATTTTTCTGCAGTGGAAGCACGGTTTTACCCGGCCTGACGGCCACATGCTGGGGTTTTTCTTCTGCGCCCTGCTGCCGCTCGTAGCCTATCCCGCCCTGCTCGACGACACCGGCCACCATCAACGCACCCATCGGTGGGTTTTTCTGGGCACCATGGTCTTGAGTCTCTGGGGCATAGAAAATACGATCAACGGCAGTCTGCGCTACTCGGCCATCATCGTGAAAGCTAAAATTCTGACCAACTTTGATGCCGCCCTGAATTGGTCGAAATACCGCAAAAACTATCGCGAGCAGTTGACGGTCGCCCGTCGGGACAATGCTCTTCCCCTAACCCGCGGGATCGTGGGCCGAGCCCCGCTGGACATACTCGGCTACGAACAGGGCGTCGCGCTGTTCAACGATTTCAACTACCAGCCCCGGCCGGTGATCCAGAGTTACTGCACGTTCATGCCGTCCCTGGTTAAGTTGAATGGTGATTTTTTCGCATCCGAAAAAGCCCCGCGCTTTGCGCTGCTGAAGGTGGAGTCGATCGACGGCCGCCTGCCCGCCATGGACGACGCCCGCGTGCTGCTGCTGCTCGCCCATCGCTATCAATTCCTGCGCTGGGAAAAGGGCTATACCCTCTGGGAGCGCACCACTGGGCCCTTTGATCCCGCCTCGGTGGAGCCCAAACCGCTCCGGACGGCGCAACTGGCAATCAACCAGGTGCTCCCGATCGAGGATCTGGCCGCGCAACAGCTTTGGCTCAAGCTCAGCCTGCCGCCTTCCATGCTCGGACAACTGCGCCGCTTCTTCTACAAGCTGCCCCAGGTCAAGCTGAGCATCGAGGACACCGCCGGTCGCGACCACGAATACGTCCTGCCCCTGCCGCAGGGAGAGAGTGGATTCATCGTCAATCCGCTCATTGAAAACCAGGAAGACTACTGGCGGTTCGCCGGCAACCGACCCGAGAAGCGCGCCCGGTCCCTCACCTTGAAAATCGCCCCGGAGGATGCCAAATATTTTGCCCCGCACGCGCAGGTGGAAATCTCCGTCCTGCCGGTCTCGCGGATCGGAGCGAACACCATACTCAAGCCCAACGAGGATAAATTTCCGATGTTTCAGACGTACCCGACGGACTTCTACTCCCGCTCCGGACTGTCCGTGGAAAGAATCGACGATCGCGATGCCGCCATCCTCCATTCGCCCAGCCGGATGGTCTTTGACCTGCCCGCGGGGGCCTCCGCGATCAGCGGCATGTTCGGCTTTCTGCCGTCCGCCTACACGAACGGGGGCAATACCGACGGAGCGCAATTTCTCATCTTCTGGACCGATGGCACCAAACGCATCGACATCTACACCAAGTACCTCAACCCCCGGTTCCGTCCCGAGGACCGCGGACTGCAGGAGTTCTCGGTCAATGTGGAAAGATATTCCGGCGGCCATCTCCATTTGGAGATCAACCCCGGGCCCAACAATAATGCCAGCTGGGATTGGGCCGGCTGGACCAATATCCTGATCAAGTAGGAGCCGACTTGCCTCGCCGCAGGCGGGTAGCCCGAACATTTCACACTCAGAATGAAAGCTAACGACTAACTGTTTACTGGAGCCGCAGCGACCCCGCTGCGGTTTGCGAGCGAACCACGGCGAGGTCGCCGTGGCTCCATGAAATATCCGGGCCAGGGCCGGACCGCTGGGCCATCCGCGATTGTCCCGACGGCGCTCAACCGGAACAATTCATTTGCACTCAATCGCATGATCCCGGCTCAGCGGCCGCGGCTCGTCGAGACGACTCGCCCTGCCTGTTCGGCATTTTCTGAAATCCCGATGCGTGTGCTGCTGGTTTCAGTTGTTGCTGCGGTCGATCCAGGGACTGAGGGCGTTCAATGCGGGCACGATGGCCCGGCGCAGGGCCAGAAAATCGATCGAACCGGTCTCGCGATACAACACCTTGCCGTCGGGCCCCAGCAGGAGGGTATGGGGCAGCGCTCCGCTCCACTCCGGGTCGAGTGCCTCGAGGAGGGCATATTTATCCGTGGAGCCAAAAATGAGATTGCGCGTCGAGGCGTGGTGCTCGCGCAGGAACTTCAACACCTTGGCTTCTTCATCGGGAAATTGCGCGGCGAGGGTCACCAGCTCGAAGTCCCGGTGACGGAAGCGCAGGTTCTGTTCGATCAACTCGTCGAACTCGGAGACGCACGGTCCGCACCAGGTGGCCCAGACGTTGATGAGGCGCACCTTGCCGGACGCGGCATTGGCCCGGAGTGCGCGCAACGCGGCCGCATCGGCCCGCCCGACGGAAACCGGCTCCCGCGCCACTTTTTCCCGCCAGCGGAGGTTGTCCTCGGTCTTTTCGCGCCATTTCAGGGAGCAGCCGAAGACCTTGGTGTGCGTGACGGCGGGCTCACGAGCGGCCAACAAGGCCTCGAGTGCGTCGCGCGTATCGTGGCGTTTGGCCAGCTCCTCGCGCTCGGAGTCATCGATCCGCCCCTGATAGCGGAGGTGGCGGGAGCGATCAAAGATGAAGACGTGGGGCGTGGCCACCGCGCCGAATGCCTCAGCCACCGTCTGCGTCGGGCCGTCATCGGCATAGGGAAAATTGAATTGCTGGTGCGCCGCGCGGATTTTCATTTCCGCAAAAGTGTCGCCGACGTCGGTGTAACCCATCTCGTCGAGACGCACCGCGACGGCGTGGTTGGGGTTGATCGCCAGGAAGGCCACCCCGCGCGGCTGGTACTCAGCGACCATTTTTTTCAAACGGCCCTCATAAAGTTGCGCCGTCGGACAGTGGTTGCAGGTAAAGACCATGACGAGCAACTCCGCCGGGGCAAAATCCGCCGGGGTGTAGTCGCGCCCGTCGGTGGCCGGCAACCTGAAGTCGGGCAGCGGTGAACCGAGGGGCAGGATCGGATGGGTGGCCGCCCCAAGACTCAGGGTCGACAGCAGGGAATACAGGATCAGGACTAGCCCGGATATTTCATACTTTGCTCTCCAGCGAAGCCCCAGAATGTTCAGAGATTCGTCCGGCCGTCGTAGGCGCCATGGCATCCGGGCTGATGACAAAACCGCCAGGCGGTTTTGTTTTTTAGCCCGCATTGCCTGCCCGCTTTCGCTGACACGCGGTCCATCCGTAGTTGGAGGAACATAAAAGTCGCTCGGAGTGTGAAATATGCGGGCTAGGAGGTGTTTCATGGCAGTAGCCGGGTTTAGGGTGCGGGTTGGTAGCGAACGTAGGCGAGCTTCAGGCTGTCGGGCGACCACGACGGAACGTTGATTGTGCCCTGGCCGCCGAAGAGTTTGACCAGGACCGTGCTCTCGCCGCCCGCGACCGGTCGCAGGCGGAGCATCACGTCCTTGTCCGCCGGGTGGCCCATCACGTCGGGCGCATAACTGAGAAATACCAGCCACTTGCCGTCGGGCGACGGGTGGGCGAACCAATTATTAAACTCGTCCTTGGTCACTTGCTCCAGCGCGGTGCCATCGGGGTGCATGCGCCAGATCTGCATCCGGCCGGTGCGATCGGAATTGAAGTAGATCCACTGGCCGTCCGGTGAATAGTCCGGACCGTCATCGAGTCCGTCGGTACGCGTCAGTTGTTTTTCCTCACCGCCGGCGGTGGGAATCGTGAAGATGCCGGACTTGCCGTCGCGTTGCGCGCAATAGGCGAGCGTCCGGCCATCGGGCGACCAGCCGTGCCAGTAGGAGGGCGCGCGCGGCGTGATTTCCTTGGGCGCTCCCCCGGTGGCCGGGAGCGTGTAGATCCGTGACTGGCCGTCCTTCGTCTGGTCGCTGATGACCAGCGTCGAGCCGTCGGGCGAAAGTCCGTGGTCATTGTTGCACTTTACGGCGAAGCCCGTGTCGATCAACTCGGGCTGGGCGGCGCCAGCCAGCGGCAGCCGGTAGATGCGGCCGCCCCCGTTGAAATACAGCGCCGCGCCGTCGCGGGTCCAGTTGGGCGCCTCGATCAGTTCAGTCGTGTGATACACGCTGCGCCGGTCCTGCGAGGCGATGGTGATGGTTTCGAGCGAACTGCGCACGGTCTGCACGCTGGCGGACGGCGCCCC
>JANMVS010000052.1:0-26705 GCA_031392885.1 Verrucomicrobiota bacterium | reverse complement strand
GGTTGATTTGGACCAGTTTTCGGCGGGCGGTGTTTTGAATCGTGGCAGGCAGTTCCGGCGCTTGTTGGTCGTGGAAGATCGCTTCGGTGGCCGGGTCAGCGAAGGACTTGATCATTGATGCGGCAGGTTACGCGTCGCGTTAGTAATGTCAAGCCCCGTGACCGGAAGGAAGCCGGCGGCGGCACCGACTCGCCTCTGCCTGATTTCCGCCTGGCGCGAGCTTTTGCCGCGGCGCAGGCCGGTGGACGATCCCTGAGTCGTTCGCAAACGACAAGAGGGCACACCGGGCCCCCGGCAGCCGGGCAACGGCGTCCCCTACTGTGAAGCCGTGCGCGTGAAAGGGAAAGCGCCCCGGCAGCCGGCATCGCCCCGTGTCTCGTTCTCCCGCCCCTTCTCCCGTCACTTTCACTCTCACCCTCTCCTGGCCTCTCCGGTCGGCACCGTCCTCCGTTCCCTGTCCTCCGTCCTCTGCTTGCCTCGCCGAAGCCTCGGCGTAGGCGGGTCCTCGGTCCCACCGACCCGGCTCTAAACCTGGCTTGCCGTTTACCCGACCGAGCGCGTGAGCCTGCCATAGCTTGGCGAGCTGAAAGACAGTTACCGCGAGGGTGGGCGGCGGGGTTGCACCCCCGCCGTCGGCTGGAACCGGAACTCCACCGACCCAAACCAACGCGTTCGGGTCAACGCGTTCCACCCGGGCGGACCCGTCCTGACCCGACGCGGCCAGCTTCCGCCCCGACCCGCCTATTCCCCGGCGGACAACTTGACGCCGGCCCAACTGCCTGAATACTGAAAATCAGTGTCCCCTCTCATTCATTTGACCTCAGCACTCCCCGCCAAACCGGCTTTGCGCCGCCGCCGGCGCGGGGCATGGAATGGGTTGGCCCGGATCGCGCCCCATTCCCTGTGAATTTTCCCGACCTTCTCACCCGCAGCTCCCGGCGCGGCCTGCTGATCGAGATCAATCCCTATCAGATCCTGGCCGCCGGCATTACCCACCTGGACGAGACTCCGGCAGTCCTGGATTGTGCCGCCGAATTCGACCGCGACGACGACGCGGGCCTGCGCCAGTGGCTGGACACCAATTTCGACAAGCAAAAGGGCTGGATGCCGGTCATCTGCGGATTCAGTTCGCCCGACAGCCTCCTCCATCGCGAAAGTATTCTGCCGCGCAAGCTCCCCGATCCCGCCTACCTCCCTGACTTGGTCAAGGAACTGTATAAGATCGAAAACCCGGCGGCCTGGAAAATCCAGACCCTCAGCCCACTGGAGGGCGTGTCGGTGCTCCCCGAGGGCACCCAGCGCCCCGCCCTGATCTGCGGCGTCTCCCACACCGACGTGCAGCAGGTGCAACAGCGCCTCCTCGATCAGCGCCTGCTGCCCTACCGCCTCGAGCAGAGCATTCTGCCGCTGCTGGGCGCCATCTCCGATTTCAAGGCCCGCCGCAACGACAAGCGCGCCATCGTCGTCGTCAACATCGAGCAGGAACACACCGTCGCCTACATCCTCGGCAAGGAAGGCGTCCACACCCCCGCGCCGGTGCGCCATGGCTTCGCGTCCATCGTTCAGGCCGCGCGCAAGGAATTCGAACTCACCGAGGCCAGCGCGGTGCGCGACCGGCTCAACCAGGCCGACGAGGAACTGTTGCTGCGCGCCTCGAAGTTTGTCCGCGCCATCGGTCGCGACCTCAAGCCGCTGGTTGATTCCTATGAAATGACCACCGGCCAGCCGGTCGGCGAAATTTACTGCGCCTACCTGCCCGCCTCCCTGGCGTGGATCACCGAGCCCCTCTCCCAAGTGGTGGGCCGCACCCCCTTCATTATGGAGTGCGCGGACTGGCTGCCGACGGTGAACTTGCAGGCGGGCGACGGCGTCGCCCCGTTCGGCCAGCACTGGCTGGGCGCCCTCAGCCTGCTCGCCGAACTGCCCGGCCCCGTCCAGGAACAGGCCCCGAAGCAAGACGCCATCCATCAGGGCCCCTGGCACATCGACTGTCGTCTTTCCGTCCATTTGCCCAGCGTCGACCTCATCCGCAGCCGGTTTCTGGCCAATGTCGCCACCACCACCCTGGCGTTCAGCATGGTCATGCTCGCTTTCTGGCAACTGTCCGTCAGCGGTTCGCTCCGCGCCGAAATCACCTACTGGCAGGAACAGATCGCCGGGCACAAAAAACAGTTCACGGAATTCAACGCGGACACCCGCCGGCTCGATTCGCAGGTGGCCAAGCTCGACACCGCGTACGAACTGATGAGCGCGCCCTACTCCGTCTCCGATCTCATGCTCAACTTCGGCCGCACCCGACTGGCGAAGATGAGCATTGAGAGCATCAATGGTTCCCCCAGCGGCGTGGTCTTGCGCGGCACCTTGCGCGAACCCTCCGAGCAGGCCGCCCAGACCCTGCGCCGGTACGTGGAGACATTGCGCCGTGATGCCGTCATCGGACCGCTTTTCTCCAGCATCGCCCTCATCTCCCTCGATCGGGAGCCCAACACCGAGATGCTGACTTTCGAAATCGCCTGCAAGCTGAAGGGATACAAGCCCAAGGGGGACCAGCCATGAGTGCCTTGTTCCAGCAAATCCTGGCTAATACCCGGCGCAACCTCGTCCTGGTGGTGAGCCTGGTCATCATTGTCCTGATGGGCCCCGCCTCCTATTTTCTCTGGCAGCGGCAACAATCCCTCACCAGCGAACACCGCGAAATTCAGCGCAGCGGCGAGGAGATCCTACAGGCATTGTCCAGCCAGGCCCGGTTGACCGCCGAAATCGCGACGGTCAAGGAGGCGGTGGATTTTATTGATCGCAATCTCGTGAATGAGGGTGATCTGGCGGAAAATCTGGGATATTTCTACCAGATAGAAACCGCCAGCCGGATCCGGTTTTCCCAGCTGAACCAGCTCAGTTCCCAGCCCCAGCCCTCGGGCAACTATTTCAAACCCGTGCCGTTTACCCTGCAGGCCAGCGGCACTTATCGCCAGATCATCCGCTTGCTGCATGAACTTGAGACCGGGCCCCGCCTGCTCAAAATCGACAACTATTCCCTCCGCCAAAAAGCGGCCGGTCCGGTGCCCCTCCGGGCGGGGGCGGGGGCGCCCGAACCCCTCAAACCGGAGGCCGACTTGACCGACCTTGTCTCCCTCGAAATTACCGTCGAACTGCTCGGCCGCCCATGAGACCAACCCCCTTCCCCTCTTTCGTTTTGGCCGCGGCCCTGCTGGTGACGGTGGGGCCCGCCGGGGCCGCTGAGGCCAAGCCGCAGACCGCCACCACGGCCGCCCTGAAAAAAACTGCGGAGCGCTACGCCCTCACTAATTTGCGGATCACCGAGCTGCTGGCCGAGAGGCTGAACCCCACCCCCCTGGCGGCCAGTCTGCCCAATCCTTTTTATATCGCGCCTGCGCCCCCACCGGAGCCCACGCCGGTCGAGGACGCGGTCCCGGTCGCAGCCGACAGTAGCGATGTCGACACGCTCGCACGCTACGCCGCCGCGCTCAAGATCAGCGGGGGCATTGTCCTCAAAGGCCAGCCGCATCTCACCATCAACCAGGTACTCTACAAAACGGGTGACTTCATCCCCGTCGGCCGCAAGGAGCGCGCCCTCTATCTCCAGGTGCTGCGCATCACGCCCGATGAGGTCACGCTGGGCCTCAACCAGGTCCAGCAGGTAATTCGTTTGAAAAAATAATTACTCCGGCTCCAGGTCGATCTCGCGGCGCAGTTGGGCGAGGAATCCCTGCAGGTACTCCGTCCGCACCCGGGCCTCGCGCCGGCCGCTTGCCGTCTGCATCGTAGCCTCGAGCGAAAGCAGTTTCGTGTAAAAATGATCCACCGCCGAGACGCGATCGTCGGGCTTCCGGTCTTTGCAGAAGGGATCATCCGCCGCATACAGCGGCCGGCCCAGCGCCCCGCCCAGCATCAGGCACCGCGCCAGCCCCACGGCCCCGATGGCTTCCAGCCGGTCGGCATCCTGCACCACCTGCGCCTCGATCGTGCGCGGCACGATCCCCGCGCTGAAACTGTGCGCCTCGATGGCGTGGGTGATGTCCGGGAGAAACGTCGCGGGATAATTCCACGCGCGCAGCCACACCCCGGCCTGCGCCGCCGCCCGCCGCGAGGCCGACGCCCGCTGCGGCGAGTCCTTTGGCACGGTCACACAGTCATGCAACCACGCCGCCGGCAGGACCACTTCCAACCGGGCTTGCTCGGCTCCGGCGAGCCGGCGGGCGTTCAGCACGACGCGCCGGACATGCCCGAGGTCATGCGCCGCGTCCCCGCCCTGCGCCGACAGAGCCGCCAGGCAACGTTGTTCCAGATCGGTAAAATCAGCGGACATGGCAGGAGCAAACGGCCGCGGGTGAGGCGCACAACCCCAATTCTCCTCCCTCGGCCGGACTTTGCCGCTCGACAACTTCACCCCAAACATAAGTCCGGTGCCGTCAGCATAGTCCGATTGGCCCAAGGTCGGAGCCTTGTCTTTGGTGGCGGCCGGGGCAGCTTCCGGGGGCACGAACCGGTTGAAATATTCCCCCACTCGTTTACTCTCATTGCCAGATGAATTTGTCCCGCCTGCTCTTCGCCTTGCTTGTTCTGCCCTCCCTGCTGCACGCCGCCGAGTCCCCGGCCGTGCAAAAGGGCGCCGTGACCGTCACGCTGCTCTCGGACGCCGCCGCCATCGAGCCGGGCCAGCCCTTCACGATTGCCCTGCGGATGCAGCACGAACCGCACTGGCATTCCTACTGGATCAATGCCGGCACCGGTTACCCCACCTCACTCGCGTGGACCCTGCCCCCGGGCTTTACGGCCGGCGAGATCCAGTGGCCCACCCCGCACATCGTCCAGGACACCGCCGGCAAGATTACAGGCAACGGTTACAATGATGAAAACTACCTGCTCGTGACCATCACCCCGCCCCCCACGCTGGCCCCGGGTGCGGACATCAAACTTTCGGCGGTCGCAGAGTGGCTCATGTGCAAGGACGTCTGCATGCCCGGGGATGCGAGACTGGACATCACCTTCCCGGTCGCCGCCGCCGGCGCCAATAACTCCGGCGCCAAGTGGACTGCCGCCATCACCGCGTCCCGCGGCAAACTTCCCAAGCCTGCCACCGACTGGATCGTCACCGCTGCGCGGACTGACAAAACCGCCACCTTGCGCCTCACGCCCAAGCCCGGGAACAATCACCAGCCAACCGACCTGCACTTCTTTGCCACCGATGGCTACACGGATTACTCGCAGTCCAATACGGTCACCCGGGAGAATGCTACCTGGATAATTACGGCCCCACTCGACGCCGCCGCGGACAAGGCGACCGCGAAGCTCACCGGTGTGCTCGCCTCGGCCAACGGCTGGTCGGAGGGCGCGAGCTACGGCGGCCTCGCCATCGATGTGGCGTTTAGTGACAGCAAGTCTGCCACCGGCTCTCAACCCGCTTTGCCTGGGTTTCGCGCCAGCGAGAACTCAGGACAAACCCCGGACGGCCTGCTGGCCGCAACGGGGAACTCTCAACCGCAAACGGCTCCCACCAGCCTGCCCGGCACCCTCTTCCTCGCCTTTGTGGGCGGGCTCATCCTGAACCTGATGCCCTGCGTCTTTCCGGTGCTCGGCATCAAGATCCTCGGTTTCGTCAAACAGTCGGGCCACGACCGCAAGAAGATCACGGCGCATGGTCTCGTGTTCGCCCTCGGCGTGCTCGTCTCCTTCTGGGCCCTGGCCGGCGTGTTGCTCGTACTGCGGGCCGGCGGCTCGCAGCTCGGCTGGGGTTTCCAGCTGCAATCGCCCGCCTTCGTTTTTGGCATGGCGGTGTTCATGCTGATCTTCGCCCTCAATATGAGCGGACTTTTCGAGGTCGGCCTCTCCGCCACCGGCGTCGGGGGCGAGTTGCAGATGAAGGACGGCTTTGGCGGCTCGTTCTTCACGGGGGCGTTGGCCACGCTGGTCGCCACGCCGTGCAGTGCGCCGTTTCTCGCGCCGGCCCTCGGTGCGGCGCTGTCGTTGTCCGCGTTCGAGTCCATTCTGATCTTCACCGCCATCGCGATCGGGCTGGCCCTCCCCTACCTGCTGCTGTCGATTTTTCCCCAGGCCATCAAGCTGCTGCCCCGGCCTGGCGCGTGGATGGAGACGTTCAAACAGTTCATGGCTTTCCCCCTCTATGCGACCGTCGGCTGGCTGCTGTGGGTGCTGGCGGGCCAGACCAAGGACGATGACAACGCACTGCTGTTGATTGCCTTTGGTTTCGTGATCGTGGCGATGGCGGCGTGGGTTTACGGCCGCTTCGGCCAGGCCCATGGCAAACCCAGCCGGCAGATGGCCGGACGCGTGTTTGCCGCCGCGCTGCTCGCGGGTGGCCTTTATACTGGCTGGCCCAAGACCGCCGAGGCCGCACCGACCGATGGCAGTTATCAGGTGACGTGGGAGAAATGGGGCCCCGAAGCCATCGCCGCTGCCCAGTCTGCCGGTAAGTTTGTCTACGTGGATTTCACCGCCCGCTGGTGCGCCACGTGCCAGACGAACAAGGCCGCGGTGTTCCACGACCACGCCGTGCTCGCCGAACTGAAGCGGAAGAGCGTCGTGCTCCTCCGCGGCGATTGGACCAACCGTGACCCGAAGATCACCGCCGAGCTTGCGCGCTGGAATCGCTCCGCGGTGCCGTTCAATCTGATCTACGCCCCTGGCAAGCCCGACCCGATCGTGCTGCCCGAACTGCTGACCGCCGGCAAGGTGCTGGACGCTTTCGCGCAGGCCGCGGCTAAATAGCGTCCAACATCGCGGCATAAAGCCGATCCTACCGCTCGGATTCCTGAGCTGTTACCTAACAGTTGAACAAGCAGGATGCCGCGAAATGTTCGCGCCAAACGGTGGAACCCGGCCTCCGGACGAGTTGGCCTGACGGACAGAGAAGAAAACGTGTCCGGCGTGGCCTCAGCCCGGATATTTCACACTCTTCTCGCAACCGAAACCACACCCTGTGCCAAATCTTTTCCGCATTCACGGCTGCTCGGGATATCCGGGCTAGCCTTGGCGACGGTTGGTGTTTCGTGTTTTTGGTGGTGAAATTCATCTGCCTTGTTCCGGCGCAGGATCCCCGGTGGTTTCGATGTTTCCACCGCGGACAATTTCCGTCATGCGTGGCGGCGCGTGAACGATTCCGTCCACAAAAAATCCGTCGGCCTGCTGCTCCTCGCCGCACTCTGCTGGAGTCTCGGCGGCGTGTTGCTTAAATCCGTCAATTGGCCGCCGCTCGCGGTCGCCGGGGGCCGCGGGTTGGTCGCCGCGATCTTCCTGCTGTTGGTCTGTGCCCGCACCCTGCGTTTTACCTGGTCGCCGCTGCAACTCGGGGCGGCGGTGGCCTACGCGGGCTGCACGGTGCTCTTCGCCGCCGCGAACAAACTCACGACGGCGGCCAACGCCATTTTACTTCAATACACCGCGCCCGTTTGGGTCGCGTTGTTCGGCGCGTGGTTGTTGGGCGAACGCGCCACCCGCGCCGACTGGCTCACGATTCTCGCGGCTTTCATGGGCATGGGAGTCTTTCTTTACGATGGTCTGCGGCTCCATGACCTGGCGGGCATCATTGTGGCCATCGCCAGCGGCGTGTGCTTCGGCGCCATGATTCTCCTGCTGCGCAAGCAAAAGGACGGCTCGCCCATCGAGTCCATCATTCTGGGCAACGTGCTCGGTTTTTTGATTGGTTTGCCCGCGATGTGGTCCGCCCCCCCTTTGACCGGCGGAGGCTTGGTGGCCCTGCTCTTGCTCGGGGTCGTGCAACTCGGCATCGCGTATCTGTTTTATGCCCGGGCGCTCAAGCACGTCACGGCCCTCGAGGCCGTGCTCATTCCCATCATCGAACCCATTTTGAATCCCATTTGGGTGATGCTGGTCATCGGGGAAAAGCCCAGCCCACTGGCCCTTTTCGGCGGAGTGATTGTCGTGGGCGCCGTCACCTGGCGCGCGGTAAACTCCCTCCGCGCGCGTCACGCCTGATCCCGCCATGGCGCGCCAACTGATGCTATTCCTGCTGATGTTGCCGGGCGTCGCTTCCGTCTGTGCCGCGCCGGGCGAAACCGTCATCTTGCTCCACGGTTTGGGGCGGACCCGCTGGTCGATGAATATTTCGCCAGCCGGAGCCGGATGCCCGATGCCGAGCGGACGCTGCTCCTGCTGGAATGGCTGGCCGCCCGCCGCCGGAACCGGCGGTTGAGTTGAGGCGCGTTGTCAACTAATAGTATACCTGGCCGCAGGCCGCGGAAGCTGGGTGGGCCCGTGGAATCTCATGCCATTTGCCAATTAATTTGGGACCATAGCGCGAGTGTCTTGGGGTAGGGCGGAGCGGCTCGCTCCGCCGCGGCGCACCGGGCCGGCGGCGAGTGCGAAGCCTCGGCGGCGGCGAGTGCGAAGCCTCGGCGGTACGCCCTACCAGCTCTCCACGCCACAGTCTCAATGCCGCCCGTAATTGGTATAACCCGGGCGGCCGCTCGTCCCATTCGGGGGTAGCACTGAACCGTGACGATGCAGTTGCTCTGGGTGGAACCTGGCCGCCGGACGGGTTCCACCTTTCAGTCCCCGCTTTTCGCCGGTGGTTTTAACTGGATGAGCACGTTGGCGAAGGTGATAAGTCCCCCGCCGAGCAACAGGTGCCAGGTCAATGGCTCGTTCGCGTAATCGAAACCGGCCCACGCGGAAAACACCGCGGGCAAAAACAACGCCATGATCGAGGCGAAGACCGGCTCGACACAGTAGATCATCCCGGCCTCGGTGGCCGTAATTTTCGGCTGCCACTTGTTCATTAAAATGAATGAACCCAGGGTGCAGAACAGCGTGAGCAGCCCCGTAAACGCCAGCCACGGACCGGAGGTCCAGGGCCGGAGCAGATCCGCGGGTGACGGCGCCGTGCAAAAGGCCATCACGCTGAACAGGCCGGCTTCCACCGCAAACATGACGAGCGTGATCGGCAGCGCGCGGTTGGTCGCGTAGTCCTTCCGCGCCAGGAGCAAGATCTGGAGCATGAAAAAGACCGAGCAGCCCAGCGTCTCGAGTTCGCCGCGTCCCAGGCGCAGGGTGTGGAAATCAAACCGCCCGAGCACGGCCACGCCCACGAAGACCAAGCCGCCGCCCAGCAGCACGACCCCGGACGGCCGGCGCTTTTGCCGCAGCGCCACATAGACCGGGATCATGATCGCATAGAACTGGGTGAGGAACGCCGACACGGACGCCGAGGTGAATTGCAGTCCGTCATTCTGCAACAGCATGCCCCCACCGGCGGAAACGCCCAGGAGCGCGCCTTGTTCGATTTCTTCCCGGGTAAAGGAAGCTAATTTTCCCCGAAGCAGCAGCCAGAGCACCGCTGTCGCGATCAGGAACCGCGGCGCAATCGTGTAGGCCGTGATAAACCAGGTACTGCTGGCCGGCACCACCTGCGCCTGCGCCAACCCGATCGCCTTGACGAGCGGAAAACTCAGCCCCCAATATAGATTGGCGAGCAGCAACATCAGCACCGCCCGGCGGTGCAGTGATTTTTCCGGAGCAGGCATGCCGGGAACAGGGTGGCCGAGATGTAATCCCCGGGGCAAGCTCCGGGGCATGGCAAACTCGCAGGCAAGGTCGCCCGCGCTTCAGCCTGCTGCTCGCTGGAGCCACGGCGACCTCGCCGGGGGCATCTCTCCTGCCGGCCAACCAAGCCGGAGCCTCCTCCGGGGGATTAGAGCCATCGAAAATATAGTGGCCGGGGGGCAAACGCCCCCGCCAAAACAAAACCGCCGCGGATTGCTCCGCGGCGGTTTCTAAAAGTTCGTTAGCAGCGGGAGGCTTACGAGACGTGCTTGCTGACCAGCTTGGTCATGTCGAACATGCTGACCTGCATCTTGCCATTGAAGACGGCCTTGAGGGCGTCGTCGGCATTGATCATGCGGCGGTTCTTTTTGTCCTGGAGCCCGTTCTTCTTGATGTAGGCCCAGAGTTTCTTCGTCATTTCCGTGCGGGGCAGCGGATTTGAACCAACAACAAGCGCGAGCTTGGCATCGGGAGTTACCGGCTTCATGAAAGCGGCGTTAGGTTTACGGGTGGATTTTTTAGCCATAGTGGTATTCTTCATAGAACCGGTCCGAGCCAATGCAACGATTTTCTAGAGGGGAATCGCATTTTTTCAGAGGGGAAATGCCGGACCATTTCCGCAAGAATAGCCTTGCGGCTTTTTTCGCCCTGCTCAAACGCCGTCGTCCACCTGCACGAACTGCCGGTACAGCGCGGCGTAGGGTCCGCGCCGCGCGAGCAATTCCGCGTGCGAACCGCGCTCAATGATCCGGCCCTGATCCAGGACGAGCACCAGGTCGGCGTGGCGAATCGTGCTGAGCCGGTGGGCCACGACAAAGCTCGTGCGACCGGCCAGCAGCTTGCGCAAGGCCTGTTGCAGCCGCGCCTCGGTCAGGGCGTCGATGGAACTCGTCGCCTCATCCAGAATGATGAGGCGGGGATCCGCCAGCAGCGCCCGGGTGAAGCAGATGAGCTGGCGCTGCCCGACGGAAAGTCCCGCGCCCTTCTCGCCTACTTCCGTCTGCAGGCCCGACGGCAACGCCTCGAAAATATCAAGACAATCCAGTGAAGCCGCAGCGGCCCGGACCTCCGCGTCTGTGGCTTCCGGCCGGCTCAGACGGATATTATCCAGCACCGTGCCACTGAATAAGACGTTCTGCTGCTGCACCATGCCCATTTGCCGGTGCAAGGAGTGGCTGGTCAGCGTCCGGATCTCGCGACCGTCCACCAGCACGCTGCCCTGAGTCGGCAAATAGAATTTGGCGACCAGGCTGATCAGGGAACTCTTGCCACTGCCGGTGTGGCCGACGAGCGCGACCGTCTGTCCGGAATCGGCCACGAAATTGATGTCGTGCAACACCGGCCGCGCCGGGTCGTAGCCGAAGGTCACCTGCCGAAATTCCACCCGGACCCCGGCCTGTCCGGGAGCGCAGGCGACCCCGCCCGCGTGGTCGTTCCGCAGCAAGGTCGCCGCAGCGCCCAAAGCGGTCGATTCCGACTGCGGATCGGGCAGGTCCACCGCCGCCGGATCATCCGTCCAATCGGGCACCAGGTCGATGAGCCGGAAGACGCGTTCGGCCCCGGCCATCGCGATGAGCGCCTGGTTGTACTGGTTGCCAATGATCGCGATGGGGGCGAAAAACTGGTTCGCGAGCAGGAAAAACGTGATGAGGCTGCCCATGGACATGTCGCCGTGAAACACCCGCCCGCCGCCGACCAGGAGCAGAATCGCGACAAAAAACTGGCTGTTCAGCTCCAGCAGCGGGGTGAGGATCGCCGAGGTGCGGGCCAACGCGATGTTAAAGCGGGCATGATCGGCCAGCAGACTGCGGAAAAGGCCGGCGTTGGTTTCCTGGCGGACGAAGCCCTGGGTTACCCGGATGCCGTTGACCGACTCAGCGAGAGTGGCCGTGACGCGACTGAAGCTCTCCTGTGAGGCGCGCGAATACTGGCTGAGTCTCACCCGAAAATGCCGGCTGAGCAGCCACAGCACCGGCGCCAGGGCGAGCACGACGAGGAATAACACCCAGTCGCTCCAGGCCATGACGATGGCGGAAAACACCATCGAGCCGAACTGGATGACGCTGACGAACAGCACATCCTGGATGCCGGTGCGGACCGCCTCCACGTCACTTGTTACGCGACCGATGATGCGACCGAGCTTGATCCGGTGGAAGAAGCTCATCGGCTGTCGCAGCATCTTCGCAAAAATCTCGGCGCGCAGCCCGTTGACCACCGTCTCGCCAATCTCCAGCGCATAGCGCTGGCGGAAGTGGAACAGTCCGTCCGTCGACAGCGCAAGCACGCCGTAACCCGCCACGCCGAGCGCGATACCCGGTAAATCCCCTTGGGTGATCGGCCCCTTGATGATCAACGCCATCATCCAGCCGAGCGCGGGCAACTGGGCCGAACGGATGACGGTCATCACGGCGAGGACCATCACCTTGCCCTTGCTGGGGGCCGTGTAGGTGAACAGCCGGCGGATGAGACCCCATTCGAGCGGCTTGAATTGCTCGTCGTCGGCATCTTCATCGCGCAGGCGATGGACGAGGGTCATGGATCGGAGCTTGGGCGCCGGCGCTTTCATGCGACCACCTCCGGTCCAGGGCAGGAGCGCGCGGTAAATCGGTTCATGGCCTCCCCTCCCCACTGGCCAGGCCGAGCAACTGCAGATCGCGGACATCGACCAACTGAAGATTGGCCACCCGCAGGTAGGGGCCGGACTGCTGCATCAGTTCCTCGTGCGTGCCGCGCTGCACGATGCGGCCCTCTTCCATCACGATGATAAAGTCCGCCCGCCGCAAGGTGCTGAGGCGGTGGGCCACAATGAAGGTCGTCCGGCCAGCAATGGCCCGGTCGAGGGCCTCGAAGATCTCGTGCTCGGTCTCGCTGTCGATCGCCGCCGTCGGGTCATCCAGCAGGAGGATGGCCGGTTCGAGCAGCACCGCGCGGGCGATCGCCAGCCGCTGGCGCTGGCCGCCGGAAAGACTGTTGCCGCCCTCGTCGAGCACGGTGTCGTAACCTTGGGGCAGCGCCGTGATAAAATCATGGGCCGCGGCGATCTGCGCCGCCCGTTCGATCTGCTCGCGGGTGGCCGCCGGATGGCCGAACGCAATATTTGCCGCAATGGTATGGGAGAAGAGAAAACTCTCCTGGAAGACCAACCCGATGTTGCGGCGCAAATCTTCCAGGTTGAGTTGCCGGACATCGATCCCATCGAGGAGGATGCGGCCCGCGGTCGGGTCAAAGAAACGCGGAATCAGGCTCATGAGAACGCTTTTGCCCGCCCCGGTCGCCCCGAGGATGGCGACGCACTGGCCGGGTTGCACCGTGAGCGTGAGGTCGCGTACCACCGCCTCCGCGCCGGCGTAGGCAAAGGAGACCTGGGCGAATTCCACCGCGCCGGTAAGTTTCGGCCGGCGGATGGCATCGGGGGCGCTCTTCACCTCCACGGGCGCGTCCAAAATCTCGAAGACCCGGCGCGCGCCGATCAGCGACTGTTGCACGCTGTTGACGATGGTGGCGACGTTGTTGACCTGACCGGAGAACTGTTCGAGCAGGCCGGCGAAAACCACGAGGCCGGCGCCCAGCGGCAGCCGGTCGTGCACGACCAGCCACCCCCCGTAACCGAGCAGGACCATCATGTTGATCCGCGTCAGGAAGCCGACTGCGGGGGAGAACAGGCTCATGTGCCAGAAGATGCCATGCTGCTGCGTGAGCACGGCATTGTTCGCCGCCTCGAATTTCGCCCGCGCCTCGGCCTCGCGACCGAAGCCCTTCGTCACCGCAATGCCCTGGATGCCCTCCGCCAGAAGCTGGACCATTTGCTCCACCAGCGTGCGGTTGTGCAGCATGGCCGGTTGCACTTTCCGGGAAAACCAGGTCGACAGCACCCAGAGCACCGGGGTCGTCGCCAGGCACGCGACGGTCAGCCCGGGGCTGAGGCTGGCCATGTAGATGACATAGACCGTGAGCGAGATGACCATGATGACGCTCTGAATGAGGACTTGGTCGACGAACATGCGGACCGATTGCACGTCGCCGGTGACCCGCGTGATGATCGAACCGGTCGTGTTGGCGTCGAAGAAACGGAAGCTGAGCTGCTGGAGCTTGTCGTAAACCTCGCCCCGCAGATCGACCACGAGCTTTTGCTGCACCAGCCGGTTGACGGAGACCGCGTAGACGTAGTTGAGAAGGGCGCGGACCAGCGCGAACAGCAAAATCAAACCTGCCAGCAGGCCGAGGACCTGCAGCGGCGGCCAGTCATCCGGCAAGGTGAAGTGGAACCGGTTAACCACCAGCGGCGAGTGGTCGAGCTTGTGGCGGATGTAGTCGATGCCCAGGCCGGTAAAGCCGAGGCCACCGATACCCAGGGTAAGCAAGACAAGCTGAATCCCGAGCACCTGCAGGCAGTGCAGGCGATAGCGCCACGCCAGGCCGAACAACCGCCGGACCAAAACCCCGTGGCCGGGTTCGGACGGTGGCGTGGGGGGGGGAACAGACATTGGAAGTTTCATGTTAAGCACGCGGATGGCTGGTGCACGAAATATTTTCAAGGTTCGGCCAGGGTTTTTTCCTGGGCCCCCGATCGGGCGCCGCACGGGAAAATCGCTTGCCTATGCCCTCTCGTTGGCCAGCCTGCGGGACGTCGGGTTGGTTGTTTGTCAGATTCTATCGCTACGGAAAATTATCAGGTGAACGCCGTGTTCAGTGATGATTTGAAATCCGGGTTTCGGGGACGGGCGGTAAGGCAACAGCATCAGCTCTCATCATCACATGGAAAACAGTAAGATCTACGTGGGGAACCTTCCCTTCGCCAGCACCGCGCAGGACCTTGAGGCTCTGTTTGGCCAGGTTGGCACCGTCAGCGTCGTCGAGATCATCTTCGACAAGTTCACCGGTCGTTCCCGCGGTTTCGCCTTCGTCACGATGGCTTCCGGCGACGAGGCCCAGAAGGGCGTCGAGAAGTTTCACGGCTACGAGATCGAGGGCCGCGCCCTGGCCGTGAACATCGCCCGGCCGCGCGAGGAGCGCGCCCCCCGTTCCTTTGGTGAAGGTGGTGGTGGTGGCTACGGTGGTGGCCGGGGTGGTCGCGGCGGCGGCGGGGGCGGCTACCGCGGTGGTGGTGGTGGTGGTTACCGTGGCGGCGGCGGGGGCGGAGAACGCGGCAGCGGCGGCTACGGCCGCGAGTAAGTTTCCCCTCCCATAATAATTTCAAGGCCGGACCCCGCGTCCGGCCTTTTGCTTTGAAGGGATGGAGGCGGGGCCACCTCAAAGCATGATGAAGAGCGCGATGGTGAAATAAATGATCAGTCCCGTTACATCCACGAGCGTGGCCACAAAAGGGGCGCTCGAGGTCGCGGGATCGAATCCCAGTCTTTTCAGGATCTGCGGCAGCATCGAGCCCATCAGCGAGCCCCAGAGGACGATGCCCACCAGCGCGAGCCCGACCGTGGTCGCCACCCGCAGCGGCTGCGGGTCGTAAATATGCGAAAACTGCGCCCAAATGATGATGCGCAAAAATCCGATGCTGCCGAGGATCATACCCAGCATGAACCCCGCCGCCAATTCGCGGCGCATGATCCGCCACCAGTCGCGCAGGCGGAACTCGCCCAGGGCCAGGGCGCGGATGACCAAGGTCGCCGCCTGCGAACCGGCGTTGCCGCCGGAACTGATGACGAGCGGGATAAAGAGGGAAAGGACGATCGCCTTGGCCAGTTCGTCCCCGAAGTAACTCATCGCCGTCGTCGTCAGCATTTCTCCAAGGAAAAGCACCACCAGCCAGCTTGCCCGCTTTTGCAACATCTTAGTCAGGGCGATGGTCGTGTAGGGTTCGTCGAGCGCCTCGCTGCCGTCCAACTTCTGAATGTCCTCCGTTGCCTCCTCCGAGGCCACGTCGAGCATGTCGTCCGCCGTCACAATGCCGATGAGCTTGCTGTCCGAGTTCGTCACCGGCAGGGCAATCCGGTCATATTTGCGGAATACCTGCAGGGCCTTCTCCCGATCATCATTCGGGGCCAGCGTGGCATAGTTGCCGTCCATCAAGGCGCTGACCCTGGTCTCGGGCGCCGAGACTAAAAAGCGCCGCACCCGGATATCGTCGAGCAGGTGGCCCTCCTCGTCCGTCACATAGATCATGCTGAGTGTCTCGCGATCGTATCCGTGTTCGCGGATGTAATCCAGCGACGTTCGCACCGTCCAATCGGCGTGCACCGCCACGAAGCCGAGGGTCATCATGCGACCGACGCTGTGCTCGGGATAAGCCCGCAGTTCTTGGGTGATTTTCCGTTCTTCGGGGGAGAGCAGACAGATGAGCTGCATCGCAAGATCCAAGGGCAGACCATTCAGGAAGGTCGTACGATCGTCCGCGGGCAGTTCGTTCAGCAGGGCCGCCGCCTGTGGCTGGGTCAGGGTTTTCAGCCGCTTGTGCTTCGCGTTGTGCTCCAAGTAGGCGAAGACCGCCGAAACTCCTTTGCGCTTGGACGCGACCAGTCGGCCTGCCACGCTGCCGGGATGGACGTCCGCCTCGTTGGAAAATTTGCCCCCGTGGTGTTTGTCGGTCTCGCCCTGGCAGTCGCCAGTTGCCGCCGCCCTGCCGCCACCGGCTGGCAGGGTTACCTGGAAGGTGACTTCATCTACGTCGCCGCCCCGCTGGCGGGTCAGTTGCAAAAACTCGCCGTGCAAAAAGGTGCCCGGGTCGAGGCCGGCGCCCCGCTCTTCTCCCTCGAACAGAGTGCCGAGCTCGCCACCTTACGCGAAGCCGCGGAGCGGTTGCGCCAGTCCCAGGCCAAGCTGGCTGACTTGAAGAAGGGCCAGCGCCCGAGCGAGCTCGCGGCCCTTGAGGCCCGGCTCGCCCAAGCCCGCACGGCCGCCGAACTTTCCGCCCGGGAATTGGAGCGCGCCACCCGGCTTCATCAAACCACCGTGCTCTCCGACGACGATTTCGACCGCGCCCGGCTGAATCATGAGGCGAACCAGACCCTCGTCGCCCAGACCGCCGCCCAATTCGTGACCGCCCAACTCGGCGGGCGCGCCGATGCCGTGGCGGCCGCCGAGGCTGATACGTCAGCCGCGCAGGCCGCGCTCGATCGCGCCGGCTGGAGTGTCGCCCAGAAAGCCCAGTCCGCGCCGCGGGCCGCGCTCGTTTACGATACGCTTTATCGCGAAGGGGAATTTATCCCCGCCGCCGCGCCCGTGGTGGCACTACTGCCGCCCGAGAATATCAAGGTGCGTTTCTTCGTGCCCGAGGCCGAGTTCGCCGCACTCAAGGCCGGCGACCGCCTCTCGGTCGCCATCAACGGGCGCCCGGCCCTGGCGGCCCGCGTCAGTTATCTCTCACCCAAGCCCGAATACACCCCGCCCGTGCTCTACAATCGCGAGAACCGCGCCAAGCTCGTGTTTCTGATCGAAGCCCTGTTCGACGGCGCCGCCGCGCGCGATCTCCATCCCGGGCAGCCGGTGGACGTGACCGTCGTCCCGACTCATCCCTGACTTTTCCTGTCATTCTGAACGTAGTGAAGAATCCAACATGATGACCAACTAAAGCCCATGTCCGACCGCACCGCCCCTGCCGCTTCCTCCGACTTCGTCATCGACGTCACGGGCGTCACCAAGCGCTTCGGCGCCAAGACCGTGGTCAACGCCATCGATCTTTCCGTGCGGCGCGGTGAGATCTACGGCTTCCTCGGACCCAACGGCAGCGGGAAAACCACGTTCATCCGGATGCTCTGCGGTCTGCTCACGCCCGACGCCGGCACGGGCACCTGCCTCGGCTACGATGTGCGCAAGCAGCAAGCCGAGATCAAACGGCATGTCGGCTACATGACGCAAAAGTTCAGTTACTACGAGGACCTGAGCATCCGCGAAAACCTCGATTTCATCGCCCGCATCTTCCACGTACCCGACCGCGGCGACGCCGTGCAACACAGCCTGAAACGCCTCGGCTTGGAAAACCGCAGTCACCAGCTCGCGGGGCAGCTGTCCGGCGGCTGGAAACAACGCCTGGCCCTGGCCGCCTGCCTGATCCACTCGCCGCAACTCTTGCTCCTCGATGAACCCACGGCCGGCGTGGACCCGAAGGCCCGGCGCGAATTCTGGGAGGAAATCCACCGGCTGGCCGCCGAGGGGCTCACGGTGCTCATCACCACCCATTACATGGACGAGGCCGAGCGCTGCCACCGCCTCGCCTACCTCGCCTACGGCAATCTGCTCACCCGCGGCACGCTCGCGGAAGTTCTCACGACCGCGAAGCTTTCCACTTGGACGGTCACAGGCCCCGAGCTTCGGCCGCTGGCGGACCGGCTGCGGAGCCGGCCCGGGGTCGAGCAGGTGGTGGCCTTCGGCAATACCCTGCATGTCAGCGGTCGCGATGCCCCGCAACTCGCGGCGGCCATCGCCGCCGTCCGCGACCCTCGCCACGAATGGCAGCAGATCCGCTCGGGCCTGGAGGACGTGTTCATCAGCCTGATGGACGCGGCGGAGGACAATTTCTCATGAGCCGTTTCACCTTCCATCGCCTCTGGGCCATCGTGCTGAAGGAGTTCATCCAGATGAAACGCGACCGCGTGACGTTCGCGATGATGGTCGGCATCCCGCTGATGCAGCTCATGCTGTTCGGCTTCGCGATCAACTCCGACCCCAAGCATCTGCCCGCCGCGATCCGCGCGGCCGACCAGGGTCCGTTCGCCCGTACCTTGGTGGCCGCACTCAAGAGCAGCGGTTACTTTACTTTGGTGCGCGAGGCCGCGACCGAAGCCGAGACGCAACGGCTCCTGCAACTCGGCGAAGTGCAGTTCGTCATCAATATTCCGGAGGATTTTTCGCGGCGCCTCCTGCGCGGGGAGCGGCCAACCTTGTTGGTCGAGGCCGATGCGACCGATCCCGCCGCGACCGGTCCGGCCCTGGCGGCCGTGCGGGCGCTGGCGGACAGTGTGCTCAACCGCGATCTCACCGGGCCGCTGGCCCGGCTGCGCGCCAAGCCCGGCCCGATCGACTTTCAGGTCCACGCCCACTACAATCCCGAAAACATCACCCAGTATAATGTTGTCCCGGGCCTGATGGGCGTGGTGCTGACCATGACGATGGTGATCATCACCGCCCTGGCTATTACCCGGGAACGCGAACGTGGGACGATGGAAAACCTGCTGGCCACGCCCGTCCGTCCGTTCGAGGTGATGGTGGGGAAAATTTTGCCCTACATCGCCGTGGGCTATATTCAGGTCACCCTGATCCTGCTCGCGGCCCGTTTCATCTTCCAGGTGCCGATGATCGGCAGCTTCCTGCTGCTCTACGCCGTGTCGCTGCTGTTCATCGCCGCCAATCTCGCGGTCGGCATCACGTTCTCCACCCTCGCGCAAAACCAGCTGCAGGCCGTGCAGATGGCTTTTTTCTTTTTCCTGCCGTCCATTTTGCTCTCCGGTTTCATGTTTCCGTTTCGCGGCATGCCGGAGTGGGCGCAATGGATCGGCTCCTGCCTGCCCAACACCCATTTCTTGCGGATCGTGCGCGGCATTCTGCTGAAGGGCAACGGTCTCGCCGAGATCACGCCGGAGCTCTGGCCGCTCCTGATCTTTTTGGTCGTGGCGATGAGTGTCGGCGTCAAGCGCTACCGCCAGACCCTGGATTGAGCTGGTCCGCGGTAGGGGCGCTTGCCCTCAAGCGCCCGGACCGTTGAGGGCAACGGCCCCGACCCGCCCCTGCCTTTTTCAGCTGCCCGGCCGTTTAGCCGCATACCCTGTCGGCGACGGGAACGCGAACGCCAGGCCCCGCGCCTCGACCGCCCGCATGAAGGCCAGATTCAACCGCTGCCGCAGCGCCATGTGCTTCGGGAAATCCGCATCCTTGACGACATACACCAGCCAGAGGTCCAGCGACGAGGCGCTGAAATCCCGAAAATAGACCTGGACCGAGGTCTGCTCCACCTCGGCTTCGTTCCGGATGAGGCCGCGGATCTCCTGCACGAGGGCCTCCATCTGCGCCGGCGCGGTGTCGTAGGTCAGGGTGAGCACCTGCTCCACCCGACGGGCGGTGAAGCGTGAAAGATTCACGATGGCCTCGGACGACACCAGCTTGTTCGGAATGACGACGAGGGATTTGTCGACGAGCCGGAGCTTGGTCGAGCGCAGGCCGATGTCCTCGACCAGGCCGGTGTTGGCCCCGATCTTCACCGTCTCGCCCAGCTTGAACGGCTGATCGATGGCCACGACGATCGAGCCGAACAGATTCGCAATGGTGTCCTGGGCCGCGAGGGCGAAGGCCAGACCGCCGATGCCAAGGCCGGAGAGGATGGCGGAGACATTGTAGCCCAGGCTCTGCACGGTGAGCAGCAGGCCCAGCACCACGAACACCGCCACCAGCGACTTCTTGATCCAGGGCATGAACGCCGCCACGCCCATCTGCTTCTCCCGCGCCACCTCATGGGCGTGGTCGAGCAGGGCATCGAGCGTGGCGAGCAAGCCCCAGAAAAGATTGAGGGATAACGCCACCGTGGCCCCATTACCAATGTAGTGGTCGGTGCCACTGGAGAGTTTGAGCACCTTCAGCGCACTGAAAATGCCGACCAGCATGATGAAGGTCGCCACCGGCGCCTCCAGCGCCGGGAAGAGCTTGTCGTCGAGCGTCGTCTCGGTCTTGGCGGCGAGCTTCTTGAGCTGATTGAATATGATGTTGGTGACCACGCGCCGCAGCAACACGGCGCCCACGAGGAACAGCGCGGCGATGCCGTAGTGCGCCACGGTGTTCTCCCCGCTCCGGACGTCGAACCGCTCGAGCACGGCGTCCACCAGGTGTTCCAGAAAATCAGGGGCCGGTGCGGCCCGGCCCGCCGTAACGACCGTAGCCGCCGCGGCTGCCGTTGTGGTGTCGTGCGCGGCCGCATCGGCCGCCGGATCCTGGGCCGGCGCGGTGAGCGTCAGACCAAATACGAGCAGGGAATAATACGAGGCCCGGAAAGCAGTCATCGGAAAAGGCCCTTGGAAAGGCGTTCCCGGATCGCTTGTCAATGGTTTGCTGGACGCCGCACGCGCCGCCACGCCAGGGCCACCAAAATCACCCCAATTGCCAGCATGCCCTCGACCGCATGGACCAGCCACGGCGCGGGATGAAACATGTCCTCCGTCAGCCGGTCGGTCATGATCATGTCCCCGCCCACCTTGCCTAATATTGCGGCACCAACATAGATGATTACCGGATTACGGTCCATCAGCTTCGCAAGCAGGTTGCTCGTGAAGATCACCAGCGGGATGCTCAGGCCCAGACCGAACAGCAGCAGGGGAAAGCTGCCCTTCGACGCGCCCGCCACCGCCAGCACGTTGTCAATCGACATGGTGATGTCGGCCACGAGGATGAGCCACACCGCCTGCCAGATTCCGCCCGCCGTCGAGCTGTGCGCCTGTTCGCCGGTGTTGTCGAGGAGGAGTTTGACCGCAATCCAGAGGATGAGTCCGCCGCCGATGAGCTTGACGTAGTTCATCACCAGTAATTGGGCGGCGATAAACGTCAGGCCTACGCGCAGGACCACCGCGACACCAGAACCCAGGATGATGCCCATCAGCCGCTGCGGCGGCGGCAGGGTCCGCACCGCCAAGGCGATGACCACGGCATTGTCGCCCGCCAGCACGATGTCGATCAGCACGATGCTCAACACCGCCCACGCCAGCTCCCAGGGACTGGTCAGGGTGCCGATGGTCAGGGGAAGCAGATGCATGGTCCAGTAGTCGCAATGCTCCGGCTCGGCCGGCAGGCGTCAACCCATTCCGTCCGGTCGCCGTTCAGGTTTTCGTGCCGGCGAAAACCTCCGCCAGGTCGGCCAGGTCCCGCAGCAGCGGTACCTGCTGCTCCAGCCGCCGCGTGAGCGGAGCGGAATAAAAACCGCCCCGTTCCGCGTAGCACACCGCGCCATCCTTGAGTGCAAAGCTTCCTTTGGCCCCGCCCGCCAAGGCCGCCATGAATTTCCCGCGGATTTCCCGCACCAGCGCGGCCGACAGAAAATCCGGCTCGTTGGTCCGCACAAACCACGCGGCGTCGAAGACCGGATCACCCACCGTGATTTCCTTCGAACCGAAAAACTCCATGACCTTGGTGCCAAAATCCTGCCGCTGGATGTCAAAAGTCAATCGGCCGGAGCTGCGCGGTTGCACCGCCACTGCGCACCAGTGCTGCTGCGATTTGCCGCTGCCGGTGGTGTAGGTCCAGCAACGCAGCGACCGCCCGTCAACCACACCATTCAGCTCCCGGCGCGCGACCAGACCGAGGATCTTTTTTTCCGTCACCGTCAACCCCAGCTGCTGGGCCAGGGCCTGCACATTGGCTCGGGTTTTTCGCGCCTGGACCACCGCAATCCGGAAAATCAGCCCGGCAATGACGACAAACAGGAGGATCGGCAGAAACAAGCTCATGCGCGCATGAAACCAGACTGCCGCTTACCGTACCAATATATTTTCCCCGCCCGTTTCAAGGGTCACGCTAAAACCGGAACGTATTGAGGCTTGCCGATAGAAGTAACAACTGGGACTCCAAAGGCAGGGCGAGTCGTCCCCGCCGAGCCACTCGGCGCAACGGCTTTACGCCGCGATATCTTGTAAGATCGTTGGAAGGGGACGGCCGCACCCGGACCGAGCGTAATTTTTGATTACCACAAGGGCAGAACCAGGTCGTCGTACTTGCCGATTGACAGTGAACGGCGGTGATCTGTCTCTGGATCTTGCGATGGCCCCAACCGACGTTTCCGAGGGTTGGCTTCATTATTCGCCCGTTACGCTCCCCTCAGGCCCCTCTATCCCTATGAAAATACGACTACCCCTCAGTATATTTTCCCGTGGCGGATGCCGGGCCGCGCTCCTCGCCCTATCCGTGCTCTCACTGCAAGCCCAGTCAACACCCGCCAAGACCAGCGCGACGAGTGTCGCCAGCGACGCGGACGTACTCGGCGCGGAACGTTTGTTTTCGGCCTGGATGGAAGGGCAGATTGCGTATCGGGGGCTGCCAGGCATCGCCGTGGGGGTCGTCATAGATCAGGAACTGGTCTGGTCCAAGGGGTTCGGCTTTGCGGACGTGCAGGCCAAGCGACCGATGACGGCCACCACCAAGTTCCGCGTGGCGTCCAACAGCAAGCTGTTCACGGCCATCGCGATCATGCAGCTGCGCGAGGAGGGCAAGGTCGGGTTGGATGATCCGGTGGTCAAGCACCTGCCGTGGTTCAAAGCCAAACCCGCCGGGGATGATGATGGTCCGATCACCATCGAGCAGCTGTTGTCCCACAGCTCGGGGCTGCAGCGCGAGGCGGGAGATCACTGGGTCTCGTACCAATTCCCGACCCGCGAAGAGATTCAGCGGCTGTACTCCGACCGGCAGGCGGCGTTCGCTCCCTCTGTGCGGTGGAAGTATTCTAACCTCGCCTATGCTATCGCTGGTCTGGTGGTCGAGCAGGCGAGCGGGCAGCGGTGGGCCGACTACGTGGAGCAGCACATCTTCAAGCCACTGAACATGCAGAACTCCAGCGTGGACCAGAACGTCCCCGGGCTGGCCGTTCCCTATGGCCGGCGCATGCCGGACGGGACACGCGAGCTACTACCCTTCGTCGACGCAAGCGGCATGGGGGCGGCGACGGGGGTCACCTCCACGGTCGAGGACCTGGCCAAGTTCATCTCTGCCCAGTTCCGCCGCGGTCCGCGGGGCCCGGGGCAGATCGTCAGTAGCGGCTCCTGGCGGGAGATGCTGCGCGTGCGCTCGGTGGAGGAAAACTGGACGACGGGGACCGGCTTGGGATTCGATGTGAAGCGCGTCAAGGATCGCACCTACATCGGGCACGCTGGCGGCTACCCCGGCAATACGACCCAGACCCTCATCCAGCTCGACGACAAGGTCGGCGTCATCGTCCTCACAAACACCAACGACTCGAACCCTGCCAACATCGCAAACGAGTTGATGGCCACCGTGGGTCAGGCGATAGCGAAGGCCACCGCCGCCAAGCCTGCGACGGTGGCCTGGGACCCGGCCTGGGAGCGCTTCGCGGGCCTTTATCGAGGGCGATGGGGGGACCAGCAGGTCGTGCTGCTCAACAAGAAACTGGTCATCATCACGCCCAACGGGCCCGACTTGGATCCATCCGTCACGCTTGAACCGCTCGGTGGTGGGCGTTTCCGCTTCGTGGCGCCCACGGGCGGCGGCGTGGTGGGCGAGATCGTGCGATTCATCGAGGAACCCGGCCGCCCGATGCGTATGTTCTCCGGGGACTCCTGGTTGGATCGGATCACGAGCCCTTAGCCCGGATATTTCACCCTCAGAATGATAGCCGACGACAAACTGTTTACGGGAGCCGCAGCGACCCCGCTGCGGTTTGCGAGCAAACCACGGCGGGGTCGCCGTGGCTCTATGAAATATCCGGCTTAGGCTTGTTGGAGGGAGCTCGGCATTTCCCTCCTCTAACGGCGCCGAGGCTGTTCATTCGGGGCCATGGCCAGAACCGAGCGTAGTGTTCGCTTCAGAACGGAGCTGATAAATCAACAACGGTACCTCGCGGCGAAATTTGCCGAGGAGCAGATAGCTATCCGACCCGGTGCGCACCGCCCCCATTTTCAGGTAAAATAGCTCGGCATTGGGATCGGACTTGATCCGCAGCTCGGGGATGCCGGCCGCCTGCGCTTGACGCGCTATCTCCAGAAAAAGCGTCCGGCCGAATCCCCGGCCGATGTGGCTGGGCCGTAGCCACAGATGTTCAAGGAACCGGCTGCCCTCCAGCTCCGAGAGCCCGGCAAACCCCACCACCTCGCCGGCCAGTTCCGCCACCACGACCAACTCACTGCGGAGATAAGTCGGAGCCAGGGTGAGATCAGGGCGCCACTGCGCCATCCACTCGTCCGGGTACCCCCAGTGCCGCTTGGCGGCGATCGCTATCTCCGTCAGCAACGGCGCATCCTGAGCCACGGCGCGCCGGAATTGCAGCAACGGTATCATCGAAGTGCAGTCAGGTGGTTTTTTCCGGCTTCGTCAAAAATTTCCGTGGCTTCCCGCGGTTCCGTGGTTTCAATCGCCCCCTCACCGTATGACCCCCGACTTTGCCCAAGCCCCTGAACGCCGCGGGACCGACTCCCAGAAATGGCAGAAGTATGCCGGCCGTGACATCCTGCCGCTGTGGGTGGCCGACATGGATTTCAAGTCGCCGCCCGCCATCATCGCCGCCCTGCAGGCGCGGGTGGCGCACGGCATCTACGGCTACGCCCGGCCGGTACCGTCGACGGTGGACGCCTTCGTCCAGGCCCTCGACCAGCGCTACGGCTGGCGCATCGATCCCGCCTGGATCGTCTGGCTGCCGGGTCTGGTTGTCGGTCTCAATCTGACCGCGCAAGCCTTCGCCGCGCCCGGCGAGGAAGTCCTCTCGCTCACGCCGGTTTACCCGCCGTTCTTGACCGCGCCGAAAAACAGCGGCCGGCTCTCGAACCAGGTGCCGCTCCGGCTCGATCCCGCCGCCCATCGCTGGGATATCGACTGGGAAGCCCTGGAGCGCGCCGTCACTCCCAAGACCAGGCTTTTCTTTCTCTGCAATCCCCACAATCCCGTCGCGCGCGTCTGGCGGCGCGAGGAGCTGGTCCGCCTCGGTGAATTTTGCGTGCGCCACGATCTCGTGCTCTGCTCCGATGAAATTCACTGCGACCTGATCCTCGACGATCTGCCGCACGTGCCGACCGCCCGGCTCGGGGATGAAATCGCGCGCCGCACCATCACGCTGATGGCGCCGAGCAAGACCTACAATGTGCCCGGTCTCGGCACCTCGATGGCGATTATTCCCGACGCTGCCCTGCGCGCCAAGTTTGTCCGCGCCACCGCCGGGGTGATGGCTGAGGTCAACCTCCTCGGCTACACCGCCTGCGAGGCCGCCTACCGCGACTGCGAACCCTGGCGCCAGGAATTGTTGCGGACCCTGCGCGGCAACCGCGACCTGATCCTGGACTTTGTCGCGCGCGAACTGCCCGGCGTGATCATCGAGGCCCCCATCGAAGCCACCTATCTCGCCTGGCTCAACGTGTCCGCGCTTAAACTCGCCGATCCCATCGCCCACTTCGAATCGCACGGCGTCGGCCTGAGCGACGGCAGCTATTTCGGCGTGCCGCGCGGCCCTTACGTCCGGCTCAACTTTGGCTGCCCCCGCGCCACGCTGACCGAGGCACTCCAGCGGATGAAACGCGCCCTCACGGCCCGCTGACCTTAAAATTCGTAGTTTCCGGTCTTTTCTGCCGATCCACGAGTAACCTATAGGGTTACTCGTGCCTCCTTATACCCCGCGCGGAATCGAATTCTGGTCGATCCTGGAACCCGCCTTTGAAGCCGCGGCGGCCGCCGCTTCCCGGCGAATTCATCAGGCCTTGCGGCCGCGCCGCAAGGCTGGCTACAAAACCCGTAAGCCGGGTTTCGACTCTCCTTTTTGGAACGTCTGCGCGACCATGATCAAGCGGGAGCTCAGACCCTACGGCTCAAAGGTGCAACTGGCCCGCTCCCTGGGTATTCCCAGGCAAAGGCTGCAGGATTTTCTTGGACTGAAAGGTGGAGCCCGGCCGCTGGACGAGGTGGTGCAACGTTCGCAAGAGAAAACCTGTCCGGCCTGTCCTCGCGAGCCATGGTGACGGAGGGAGTCCAGGTTACACTCAAAGCAACTGCATCGTTTGGCTGAGCAGAGTAACCCTATAGGTTACCTGTGCTTTCTGTTGCAGCCTTCTTTCCGCCGGGCATGTATGGTGGGAATGCGCATCGGGCCTTACGAATTTGGATCGAATCTTTTTCTCTCGCCGCTGGCGGGGTACACCAACCTGCCTTTCCGGCTGGTCGTGCGCGAAATTGGCGGACTCGACTGGACCACGACGGACCTCGTCAACGCGCGTTCACTCATCGAAAAAAGTCCGCGCGCCCTCCAGATGATCCGGACCTGTCCGGCCGAAAAGCGGCTGGCCGTGCAGCTGTTTGGCGCCGTGCCGGAGGAGATGCGGGATGCCGCCCTGATCGTCGAGTCGCTGGGCATCGCCTCGGTTGACATCAACATGGGGTGTCCGGTGAAAAAGGTCACCGGCATCGGCGGCGGTTCCGCCATGATGACGGAACTGGCGAAGACCGCCAAACTCGTGCGCGGCATGGTGGAGGCGGTCGGGATTCCCATCACGGCCAAGATGCGCCTGGGTTGGGACGAAAACAACCTGACC
>JANMVS010000207.1:0-8118 GCA_031392885.1 Verrucomicrobiota bacterium | reverse complement strand
GGTCGGCAGAAAGACATTGGCAAGACTGGGGGCATCCCGTTGCCTCACCGGAATGGAGATTTCGTCCACCCGCGGCCTGATGGCCCATTGGCTGGCCTTGGCGACGTTCCTGATCTGCCTGGTGTTTCATGGCTGGGGCGCCCAAGTGGGCTGGCAGAGCAAGAATCTGCCGGGGGTGGAGTATCGCCAGGCCCAGACGGCGCTCACGGCGTATTGGATCAACGCCGAGAATAATTTCTCGCTGGCCTACCCGACGCCGGTGCTGGGCAAACCCTGGTCGATTCCGCTGGAGTTTCCCCTCTACCAATGGACGGTGGTCGCGGTCAGTCGCGCCACCGGCTTGGAACTCATCAAAGCGGGTCGGGTGGTGAGCGAACTCTGTTTCGATCTGACCTTGCCGGCGATTTTCCTCCTGCTGGCACGCTGGGCGGTGGCCGTTCGGCACCGGTGGCTCGTCCTGGCCACGGTGGTGACCTGTCCGTTCTATATTTTCTACTCGCGGGCCTTCCTCATGGAAACCATGGCGCTGATGTTCAGCCTCTGGTTTTGGGTGGGGTTTGAGCGGGCCGTGGCCGGCCGCAATCGGGGTTGGCTGGCGCTGGCTCTGGTGGCGGGGACGGGAGCCGGCTTGGTCAAGGTAACGACCTTCCTGCTCTACTTGCTGCCGGCGGGCGGGTGGGCCTTGGGGCGGTTGTGGTCCAGCCGAAGCGCCGGCTGGAAAAACGAACTGAGCTGGATGGCCGCCGGCGTGGCCATACCCTTTGCGGCCACGCTCTGGTGGCTGCATTACGCGGACGCGACCAAAGCCCTGAATCCACTGGCCGGATTTCTGCTTTCGGAAAACCTGCAGGATTTTAACTGGGGAACTTGGGCTACACGATTGTCCGCCGAATTGTGGACGCTGAAAGGCGACATTCTCTGGGATAGTCTGACCTGGCTGCCGGCCGTCGGGCTTTGCCTCTTGGCGGCGCTGGCGGCGGGTCGGCGGCGCTGGCCAGCTTTGGCGTTCTGCTGGTCCCTCTTTGTCGCACCCCTGGTGATTTTTCCGGTGCTCTACGCCTGGCATGAATATTACTACATCGCCAATACGCTGCTGCTGCTGCTGGGCATGGGGTTGGCGCTGGTGGCCCTGGCGGAATCGCGGGCGCCCCGCTGGATCGTCGGGCTGGTCGTGCTGGCGATCACCGGAGGACAAGCGACGCGGTATCTGGAGCACTATTATCCCACGCAAAAAATGATCAGCCATGGCGGGGACGGGCTATCACTTTCACTGAACAGCCTGACGCGGCCCGAGGAATGTCTCATCATCACCGGCCAGGACTGGAACTCGATGACCCCATTCTATGCGCAACGCCGAGCGCTGATGCTGCGCAGCGACACGGAAAACGATCCAGTCCGGGTGCAACGGGCACTGGCGGCGTTGGCCGGGGAGCAGATGGGGGCGCTGGTTATCACGGGTCCCTGGGAAAATCGCCGCTGGCTTGTCCAGCAGGCGGTCGCCCTGGGCCTGGAGCCGACGCCCTTGTACTGCTGGCGTGATGTCGCGGTATTCCTGCCGGCCGGACGCCGCCATGAAAGTCTCGCTCTCCTGGAGGAGCACGTTTTCCCCGAGGTTCGCTACGCGCCGGGGGTCGAACTGCCGCCCGATCTGATGACCTCGACCGAAAAGCTCGACGGGCGCTGGTTCGATCTTGAAAAGCTTCGGCCCAGCCAGCGCCGGTTTTTCCGCACTATGCAGCCGATGCCGGTCCGCTTCTTCAGCCGTTTCGGACCGGGCCTGGATTTCAGCGCCGCAGTGCCGGAATTCGGGGTCCATCCGCTGACCCGGCTGGTTTTTGCCCTGCCCGCGGGTCGGCACACGCTCAAGGGCACGGTGCGGTTGCCGCCCGCGACCTATCAGGCGGATCTCCCCCGCGAATCCTTGACCGATGGCATTGAGGTAACACTCGCTCGATTGGCCGCGGGTGATGTCCGTGAAATCCTGCATACCGTGCTGATTGATCCCCGCGATGTTGTCACGGATCGCCCATGGATTCCTTTGCAGTGGGAATTTGAGCTCAAGGTCCCCGGCGAGGTGGAACTGTTTTTTGGCCCCGGACCGCAGGGGCGCGACACCCGGGACTGGGCGGTGCTCGGTCCGCTGGAGATCAGGTAAGCGACAGTATCTAATCGGTGGATGTTTTGTCTCCGCCACAGCGCGACTTGTAACCGAGCGGATTTGGCCGTGCCTTAGGATTATCCGGGATTATTCCCCGGGCTTGGCTAGGAGCTTTGACCAGTATGAATAGCCAAAAGAGTTGTTTGGTGGGTTGGCGGCGGCGGCTCGAAGACGCAGTCGGCCATGGCCTGGTTCTGCCAGTTTAAAACTGAAGCTTTGCATCCCGCGGTCGGAAACAGTTTCGCCCGGATTCAGGATTTTACGCCAGAGCTCCAGAATTTGGCCATCAGCCATCACCTGCTCAGCAATAAAGAGGATGCCAGCGGTGCGACCATTGGGGCCATCCCAACTGGAGTCGAGTAAGCCGAACCCTCCGGAAACAGAGGCCATGCCTGGTTCGATCAGGTATTCGATCGTGGATGGCGCATGCGCAAACAGCACATTTTCAGATTGAACGGACATGATAGCTATGCCCAACGGCGCGGAAGATTGATCAAGAGGCTGGCGTATATTCTTGAAAGTCATCGGGTATGGCACGCCCTCACCGATCAGCTCGCTGATATAGGACCAATCGCTGCTGGCGTTACTTTCCAAACCGGGGGAGATGACGATGATCAGTCGGCCCGGATTTGCGGCGGTCAGTTGCACCGTCACCTGCTGAGGCCCGCGGTCTGCCGCAATGGCGAGCGGGCGCAAGGGCCGGGTCAGCAATCTTACCACCGGCCCGACCGCGGGCTGGAAACTCACCTGCAGTTCGACGCCATTGGTCGGTTCGATTTTGTTTGGGTCATAAGCCCCTTCGAGAAGGCCAAAGCTGAAAGACACCGAGCGAAGCTCAGGCGGACAGTCAAAAACAAAACGAGCGGGAGCGTGAGCCAAATATGCCTTTCTCTCTTCCATCCACACGATGCCATTGAAAGCCATGGCCTCGGTCGCTGGAAACCGGAGTGAGCCAAAGGCAATCCGGGGGGATGAGGGGAGTGATTTGGTGCCGAGACGGATCGCCGGGCCGGTCTCCAGGGTACCATCCAAACGTCTGGCGCGGACCGCGACGGCGGGATGCTGGCCGTGATACGCCGGATCGTAGGTGAAGGTAAGTTGACGGGATCCTCCCGGAACAAGCGCGACCGAACCGGTGCTTTTCCCCTCGATCAACAGTTCTGCGGCACTCAAGCCTTCGGGCAGATGGACATGGAAAATCCCCAGCTGGCGGGCACCGTTGGTTTCTTCATGGAGAGCAAGGGACTGATCAATGGGGCGGCCCGTATCGCCAGCGAGTGCCGGGCCTGTCCGGCGGTAGATTTTGAAACCTTGGGCCCGCGCCATATCCGCCGCAATCTCCACGTAGTGTGTTTGGATATATTGCCAAAGTTTGGTCTGCTTGGAGAGGGGATATTTTGCATGACCACGATTGATGCCGGTATCGACGATGATGGCCGGCGGATGCCGGGCCATATCCTGCCAGAATTGATCCCAGGCGCCCGGGATGACCGCATAACTCGTGTCCTTCTCGAAATCAAGGTTGGTCCAGGGAATCATTCCCGTGAGAAAGATGGAAAACACAAAGCGGCTGGCCGACAATCTGCGCGCATGATAGCTGATTTCGGGAAAGTATCCCCAGGTAAAAATGCGTTCATCGGGAGCGGTATTGGCCTTTACGACCTGGCCGACAATCCGCTCGGCACCCGTGCCCGATATCATATCAAGCGAAGTCAGGCATTGTACGGTTTGCCCCGCGGCGATCAGCAACGTCAGGCCGACAAGCAGGCGGAGAATAAACAAGCGCAGCGCGGATTGGGGATTTTGGGTCCGTTGCCAGACGGCATGAAAAATCCAACCACACAAGAGACTCAACCCCGGAATCACCTGGATACTGTAGTGCCCATATTCGCGGCCACTCAATCCGCTGGCCAGCACACCGGCGGCGCTCCACCCCAGAGCGAGCAGCGGAAATTCCTGGCCGGCCAGTTGATGTCTTAGCGAGCGACCAAGGTTGATGAGCATCAACCCCACGGCGAGCGCGGCCCAGATTAAAAAGGCCGGGGTATGATGCCAGCCCAAGACGAAGGACTGCCGCAGTGAGATCAGGCGTTCCAGGGTTGTCACCTCGGGCAGATAATAGCGTGTGCTATAGGTCCAGACGTAGAACTGGTAGTCATGGAATGCACCGTGAGCCAAAAAATAGAGAGGCGCACCACCCGCCACGATGAGAAAGCCCAGCCCGAGGAGTCCTGCCAGGTGAAGCCGTTCGCGGCGAGCGGTGGGGTCGAAACTGACCAGGAGGGCGATCCAGACCAGCGCGGTGATAAAATCGAAAAGGCCGGGTTGCTTGGACAAATAAGCGAAGCCGAAACTCATACCCGCCATGAGGGCCGGCCAGATGCGTGGGCCACGCCAGGCGATCGTGAGCAGCCAGATAGCGAGGGCGGAGAAAAAAACAACAAACCACTCCGTGTTGGCGGTGAAGGCATCAACTGGGTGCAGAAAGATAATATTGAGTACGGAAAAAACGATCGCCGCCCAGGCACCCGGGCCGCTGGCACCCAGTTTGGCCGCCAGTCGCCAGAGCAAGACGGCCGTAAGCCCAAGCATCAGAGCCACCAACCCATGCTGGGCCGCCATGTTCCATTCCCCGGTAATCGCCATCACCCCGGCGAGGATATAAACCAGCAGCGGGCCGCGGGTATCGACCGCGTCACGATAGAGAACTTCACCGGCCAGAACATGCTGGGCCAGCACGCAGGTATGGGCTTCATCAAGGTTCCAGATTTCTCGCGGCTGAGCGGGCCAGCGCAGCAACCAGGCGCCAGCGATCAACGCGAATATTGCGCTCCAGTGGAGAATTTTATTTTTATCCATGAGTCCGTTGCGGATGGTAGAAATGGGTTCATCCCGCGCAAATGTCCAGCGCTCTGCCCAAGCGGTCTGCCGCTGACGGCAGGGCGCGGCTGCAATTGAGCGGGCTCGCGGCCGCTCTAGTTCGATTAATGGCGCGTCCGCCACGCCGCGACAATCTGGCGGATGGTCTCCTCCAGGGACAGGGTGATGTCCCACTGCGGATAATGGGCCCGCATTTTCCGCAGGTCGGAGTAGTAGCAGATGTGGTCGCCGGCGCGGTTCTGGTCGACGTAGGTGTGGACCTGCGCCTGGCCCGTGAATTTCTCCGTGAGCTTGAAAGCTTCGAGGATGGACGTGCTGTTGGCCTTGCCGCCGCCGAGGTTGTAGACTTCGCCGGCGCGGGGGCTCGCGACGAAGGCCGCCATGAAGCGCGCCACATCGAGCGAGTGGATGTTGTCGCGCACCTGCTTGCCCTGGTAGCCGAACACCCGGTATTCCCGGCCCTCGAGATTGCACTTCACGAGGTAGGACAGAAACCCGTGCAACTCGACGCCGGTGTGGTTCGGGCCGGTGAGGCAGCCGCCGCGCAACGCGCAGGTGGGCAGGCCGAAGTAGCGGCCGTATTCCTGGACCATCACATCGGCGGCAACTTTCGACGCGCCAAAGAGCGAGTGCTTCGACTGGTCGATGGTGAAGGTCTCGGGGATGCCGTGGGCGTAGGCCGGATCAGCGTAGTCCCAGCGGGTGGCCAGCTCGGTCAACTTGATGGAGTTGGGCGCATCGCCATAAACCTTGTTCGTACTCATGTGCACGAAGGGCGACTCGGGGCAGGCCTGCCGGGCGGCCTCGAGGAAATTCAGCGTGCCGACGGCATTGGTGTCGAAATCATCAAAGGGGATCGCAGCGGCGCGGTCGTGCGAAGGCTGGGCGGCAGTGTGGACGATGACCGACGGCTTGACGGTCTTCACGAGCGCGAGCACGCCGGCCCGGTCACGGATGTCGAGCTCGTGGTGGACAAAGCCGGGGAGGTTCTTGGCGAGCCGCTGCTGGTTCCAGCGGGTGTCGCCCTGCGGGCCGAAGAAGACGGCGCGCTGGTTGTTGTCCACGCCGTGGACGGCGTAGCCCTGCGCGGCGAAATAAACGCAGACTTCCGAGCCGATGAGGCCCGAGGAACCGGTGACTAGAATCGTCTTGGCCATGATGAAAAAAGGAAGGGTTACCCGGACAAGCGGGCAACCTTATTTCCAGATGATTGTTTTGGAGGCTTGCACTACCGGGCGGCCGGTCTTTACGCCCGACTTCCGCCGGCTGTTCGTTGGGCAGTTAGCAGTAGCTGGAATGACGGTATTCAGCCAAGCGGCCGACGGGCACAATGCCGGCGCGAACCGGGTTGAGGTGGAGGTATTGGCGCTGGCCCTAACGGTACTTGAGCGACAACGCCATCGACTTTCACGTGCAAGTTCACCGCCTGTTCTTCCACGACGCCATGGCTGCAACCTCCACGTTGTAAATCGAACCCGCAGTCACACCCTCCCCACCGGACGGTGGGGCAGTGAGGTTCACGGCGCGGAGGAGGATGCAGGATGCGTGACGGCACCGCTGGCGCGCATCCTGCCGCTGGGTGATTGGAGAACGTTACGAGCGCGGCTGATCGTGCAGTTTGTCAAGAGTCAAAACCTGACGTCCTTGGTTCGACTTGTCGCGCGCCCCGGGACTGTTGCCGCCCCGCCAGGGGCCAGGCGGCGGACGGCACTGGGGAACGTGGGGCCCTGGTGCCGGGAGCCGCCGCAGCCGGCAGCGCCCAAGACGGCATTATGGGCACGTATGCGGCCCGAGGAACGAGCGCAGCGAGTGACCGAGGGTGCAGCGCAGCGGAAAGCACTATTGCCCATAATGGCCACTTGGGCGCGAACGGCGGCCTTCTCGTTGTTACTCGGGGCGCGCGTTGCCCGCGTTCACTTTCGCAGATATTGCGCCAGTGCGATCAGCAGGGCGAGATTGCCAACTACGACGGAAAGCAGAGCCACTTTGCGCGAGCGAGCCAGACGTTCGCTGTGTTCACGCATCTGATCGGAAGATTGAAGAAGCGGGTGCTGCTTGATGAACCATTTTACGCAGACGATTCCGATTGCACAGGCTACTAACCCAAAACTTATGATATGCATTCTGCTGACATGAGCAGGAAGTATTCTGCCTCCTGCTAGCAACTCCACGATTAAAGCAATATTTAGGAGAGCAAAGAACCCGGTGATGACACAAAGACCTTCAGCCAAAGTTTTTTCGGCACCACGATTTCGTGTTCGATAGAACTCGTGAGTCATCGAATACAGATCGAGAAAAAACTTTGCCATCACCAACCCCCCGGTGGGTTATAGGTCTGCGTTTGCGGCGGAGGTGGAGGTGGATTTTCAGCGCGGTAAATATCGTATGAGATCGTCGCCAACGTATAGGTAGCTGAGGCCGCCGTTCCGATTGGGCCTGCGAACCCTACAGCACCCATGACAAAATCTGCCCCATTCCTTAGGTTCAAACCATTGATTGCAATATCAGCACCAGATAGAGCCAAGCCCGCATAGCCCAACCGCGCTGATGCCACTTTCCAAACCGCGGTGCGTTCACCTGCCAAGGTGAAGCTGCGATTGAGCAGATAATTGGCTTCGGAGGCAGCGTCCCGCGCTCGCCATGTGCCGTTCGCCTGTCGCCAGAAGTAACTATTTTGCTGCAGGTCCCCGCGGGCATCTGCAAACAACCCTGCGACTCCTGCCGCATTACCTGCGGCATCTATTGCTCTCCCTGCTAGGCTGGCGGGATCAGTCAGCATTGGACCCACATACCGAACTCCATCGGGGCCACGGTCGGGATCTCTCAGTCCACTGTTTGGGGCTGCGGATGCATATCCAGCGAAAGCACTGTCAGCCGCGAGTGAGCCGGCATTGCTCGCTGCCGCGATTTGGTTTGCGACATTTTGTGATGCAAGGGCGTTGGCCATGCGCCCGATGGATGACGAGCTGCCGTCTCCATCCGAAGCCCAGAAGAAATCACTGTGAAATTTATCCTCCACGATATTCACGTTCCCACCAAGAGTCATACCCACGCGACCGCTGGCTGAAGTATCCCCGCCA
>JANMVS010000537.1:0-2089 GCA_031392885.1 Verrucomicrobiota bacterium | reverse complement strand
GTGATCGGGCGCAAAAAGTTCATCTACGACCTGTGGGGCGACACCGTGAACACCGCGAGCCGGATGGAAGCGCACGGGGTGCCTGGTGAGATTCAAGTGAGCGAAGCAACCGCAGCCCTCCTCAGGCCAGCCTTTGCGCTCGAGGCCCGGGGTGCCATCCAGGTCGATGGCAAGGGCGAGATGCACCCCTTTCTGCTGGGCGCGCAGACCGACCGCGCCCTTACCGGCCGGGTTTGCGACTGACCGCCTGCGGCGGCGCCAGACCAAAGCTTGCGGTCGGAAACCGTGCGTGTCAGGAATCACGCCGCATGATACCGCCGACCGTTTTCCGGTTCACTTTATTCGGCGTGCGAGTGCCCGATTGGAGAGTCCTCCTGTTGCTGGGACTGCTCCTCCCGCAATTTTCATCTGTCGGTGAGGCGGCATTTTTCCTGCGAAACGAGGGGCAGTTTCTCGTCCTGCAAAAGGAAGTCAGTTATCGGCGCGATCTGGCGCCGGCGGCGAACATTGCAGAGGTCATGGCCGCAGACGGACACTGGGTCGCGCAGAGTGAAAAGCTATTCCCGCTGACTTTGGACCCGATCGACCTCTGGGCCAGGTTCGATTTGCCCGAGGTGCAGAAGCCGCGAGCTGTCCTGCTCGATTCCAGCCCGTGGGAAACTGTGGACTATTACTTTGTCCGCGATGGCCGGCTCGTGGATCACCAACGCACCGGCACGCTGGTGCCCATGTCCGGACGGTCCACCAAAATCACCATGACCCAGCACTTTGGGCACGCGGGCTTTGTCGCGGTCGACTTGCTGCCGGGCACACGACTCACGGTCTATGTCCGGTTGGCAAGCAAGCAGCAGTTCATGCTGATCCGCTGGTTGCGATTTTATTTGTGGGACACAGGGCAGGTGTTGGCCGGCGAGAGACACGACCGTTTTTGGCAGGGCGTCTTTCAAGGCATCATGCTCGTCCTGGTGGTCTATAATCTCGGACTGTATTTCGCCACCCGGGAACCCAGCTACTTGTATTACGTGATTTCCACGGTGGGCGGAGGTATTGTCTGGGGGTTTTTGTTTGGCCAGACCACCGAGTTTCTTTGGCCGAGCCGGCCCGCGTGGGAGTTTTTCGCCTTTTGGACCAGTATCCTGATCTCGGGTTGGGCTGGCTGCCATTTTTTCAGGGCTTATCTGGACACACCCCGGCATTTTCCCCGGTCGGACAAAATAATCAAATGGTTGGGTCTCACTGCCCTGTTCCTGCTTCCGATCCAGTTGGTGTTGCCCCCCCGGGCCGTATTTCAAGCCCAAATCGTGATCAGCGCATGGGTGGTGGTGGTGCTGGGCATCTGGCTGGGTGTGGTCATTCTGGCCTATGTGCGCCAGCAACCGCTGGCTCGAAACCTGATCCTGGCAATATTTGTTGCCGCCACCGGCTGTGTGGTGGCCACCGGCGCCATGCTCGGGGTGCTCCCGGCCACCGATCTCACCCTGCATGCGGGCCAAATCGGCAACGGTCTTGGAGGTATCATTTTGTCCATGGGCCTGGGGTTCCGGCTGCAGCAGTTGCGGACGGAAGTCGCCGACCGGCAGCTCGCCGAATCCCGTTTGCTTAGCACGCACGAGCGGGAAAAGCGCGAGCTCGTCGAGGATCACAGCCGCGGGTTGGAAAACAAGGTGAAGGAACGCACCAGAGAGCTGACCATCGCCCAGGAAAAATCAGACGCCCTGCTGGCCAACATCCTCCCCCAGGCCATCATCGAGGAACTAAAGGCAACGGGCACGACCGAGCCGCGGCGGCACGAAGAGGCGTCCATTCTTTTCACGGATTTCTCCGGCTTTACGCAGGCCGTGGCTTCCATTCCGCCGAAACGTTTGGTGCAGGAACTGGACGAGATTTTTCGCGGCTTCGACGACATTGTCTCCGCGCACGGACTCGAAAAGATCAAGACGATCGGGGATGCCTACATGACGGCGGCGGGTCTGCCCGTCGCCGCGGCTGATCATGCGCTCAGCTGCGTGCGCGCCGGGCTGGGGCTGGTCGGGTTTATCGAGATGCGCAACCGGACCGCCGCGATGAAATGGGGTCTGCGGGTGGGCGT
>JANMVS010000512.1:0-3048 GCA_031392885.1 Verrucomicrobiota bacterium | reverse complement strand
CCCTTACCTCAAGCTTGGTGCGTCCAACCTCCTGGCGGTCATGGCGGACAACCGCTTCATGAAGGATCCGCTCGATCCGGGCATGGCCCCGCAGGCCGCCACCAACGAGAAGACCCACCCGAATCTCGCCCAGCTTTCGAAGCTGATGATGGAGAATATCCCCGCCACCCTTGCGGAGCTGCCGGCGGACCAGATCCCTTGGAACAATCCGCACTGGCATCCGGCGCACGGCGGCATTTACCGGAATGTCCGGCTGATCGTCACGGACCCGCTGCACATCACCCTCCCCCTCTATAGTTTTCTCCAGACCGAGGGACCATACGCTTACGCCACGGACATCACGGAGAAATCCGCGCAGGTCGGCCTCACCGTCCCTGTCCGCAATGAGCGTCCGGGCGCGGTAACCGTCGCGCTGCAGGCCACCGTACGCGATGCCTATGGCCAGTCCGTAGTGAGCTTCGCCCAAACCCAAATCGCTCCCGCGGGGGCGACACTCGAATTCAAATCATCCGGCCGCGTCCCGGCACCGTGTCTGTGGGAACCCGCCTACCCGCATGTCTATCAAATCTCAGTTGAACTGCGCGTGGACGGCCAGGTCGTTGATGCCACGACCGTCCCGTTCGGCATCCGCGCCATCCGCTGGGATGCCAACGCCGGGCTTTTCGTGAACGGTGCGCACGTGAAACTCCACGGCTGGGGCCAGAAGGCCACCAACGAGTGGCCCGGCCTTGGCGCGGCCCTGCCGGATTGGCTGCAGGGCTATACCCTGCAGCTGATGAAAGACGGCGGCGGGAACTTCGTCCGCTGGGGCCACGTGCCCGGCAGTCCGGCGCAGATCACCGCCGGCGACCGGCTCGGCATCATCACGCTCCAACCCGGGGGCGACGGCGAAAGCGACACCATCGGCGGCGCCTGGGCCCTGCGCGTGGCGAACCAGCGCGACGTCCTGATTTACTACCGGAACAACCCCTCGATCTTCATCTGGGAAGGCGGCAACCAGAAAGTCTCCCGCGACCACGCGGCCGAGCTGCGCGGCCTGATGGATAAATACGATCCACACGGCGGCCGGGTCTACGCCCACCGCCGCGCCGACGCCATCACCGCCGAATTCATGGACGTCGGCATCGGCACCGAGGGCGGCCGGGAAATCGCCCGCCTGCCGGTCGTCGAGGGCGAATACAACCGCGAGGAATCGCCCCGCCGCGTGTGGGACGACGCCTCCCCGCCCAACTTCGGCTACCCCGAGGCCAAGGGCCAGACCTACCAGCTCACCTCCGAACAATTCGCCGTCAATCAAGTTGGCCAGTACGTGAAAAAACTCGGCGCGGACAACCACGCCGGCGGCGCGAATTGGATATTCTCCGACAGCACGAGCGGGGGCCGGGTCGGAGTCGAAGTCGCCCGCACCAGCGGCGAAGTCGACGGCGTCCGTCTGCCCAAGGAGGCCTACTACGTGACGGCGGCGATGTTTCGCGACGACCCGCAGGTGCACATCATCGGCCACTGGTCCTATCCGGCGGGGACGAAGAAAAACGTCTACGTCGCATCCAACGGCGACGACGTCGAACTCTTCCTCAACGGCCAGTCACTCGGTCATGGGAAAATTTCCAACCAATATCTTTTCACCTTCGCCGATATCACTTTCGCCCGGGGGGAGATCAAGGCCGTCGCTTCACGCGCCGGCCACGTCATCGCCACCGACAACAAGCACACCGTCGGTGTGCCCGTGGCGCTGCGCCTTACCCCATTGACCGGCCCGGGCGGCATTCTAGCCGACGGCGCGGACGTTGTCCTCTTCGACGTTGAGGCCGTAGACGCCAAGGGTGACCGGGTGCCTACCTTCCAACAACGAGTGGACTTTGAATTTTCCGGCCCAGGCACCTGGCGCGGCGGCTACAACAGCGGGAAGATCAACTCCATCAACCATAGCTACCTTGACCTGGAGGCCGGCATCAACCGCGTCGCCGTGCGCGCGGGCCGCACGCCGGGAAAACTCACGCTCACCGCTCGCAGCGCGGGCTTGGCCCCCGCCAGTGCTGGCGTCGACTCCCTGGCCTATACCGGCGCATTGCCTGCCCTGCCCGTGACCGCTCTGACGCGGCAGCCCGTCCGCACCATTGTTGCCACCCCGGCCACCGCGGCCAAACCCACCGGCCCGGTCCTGCTGGGCAAGTTCATCAAGACCCTCAACTACACCGCACCGAACGCCTCCATCGTGCACGTCGAGATCGGTGCCCGCGATGGCAAGAACGCCTACGTCAACATCGACTCACCCTTCACCACCCTGCCGGCTGCGCTTATCGGCGCCGACTGGGTCCAGGTCGACAACCGCGACGCCCTCTACAGCGCGGTGGACCTGATGGAACTCGCCGTCGCCAGCGACAGTGTCGTCTGGATCGCCCACGACAACCGGCTGCCGCGGCCCGCGTGGCTGACCAAACAATTCGAGCCCACCCAGCTGACGATCACGGTAGCCGGACAGAAAATGAATCTCCACCGCCATGCCGCCAGGGCCGGCGACAGCCTCACCCTCGGCGCCAACACGGAGAACACCAGCATCACCGCAGGGAAGATGTATCTGGTGTTCGTGCACAGCGCGCTAATGCCTTGAGGTAGGGCGTGACCGGGACGAGGGCGAAGCCGAGACCGGCTACAACCAAGCCGGAGCAAGCTCTGGGGTATTAAACCGACAGGGAATAAGCCTGATCACAGCAGATTTTTTAACCACGGATTAAACGGATGGATTTTGGGAGGGCTCGCGTCCCTGCGAGCCCCGGCCCGCCCTTGTATTTGCCGATCAAATGCTTCACCAGGTCATAAGCGCTGGGTGCGGCAGTTTCTTTGGGCCCCACTCCATACGCGCGGAGTGCCTTGCGCACCAATTGACCTTGCGAAATCTTGCCCTTCTTGGCTGCGGACCGCAAAGCGGCGCGCTCGGCCTTGGACAGGCGGATGGAAAGGGTTTCAACGTGCATAAGAGGCAAGCAAGACATTTGCTGACATGAAGCAAGACAGTATAGCTTCCGGGTGATCCCCGGCAATTTCTGG
>JANMVS010000464.1:0-13117 GCA_031392885.1 Verrucomicrobiota bacterium | reverse complement strand
CCGGACACCGCCCAAACGCCCCCGTCAGCGGAAAACTCCGGGACAAACGCACGCACGAACGGGGAAAAAGCGCCAGGTCACCGCGGAAATCCTCCCACCCAAGGGAATCTTCTTCAAACCATGGGCTTTTTCAGCAGCCTGTTAAGTCCATTCCTAGTCTGGGCCACCCACCCCGCCACCTCCTCCGCCGTGCGGCACCGTCGGGCCACCAGCACCTTTCGGCGCGGATCCTCCTCCGGCCAGAGCGGCAGCCCGCGCTGCCGCAAGAAGTCTTCATAATCCAGCATGAGTTCCTCCAGACTGGCCCGCGCCACGTTGGTCAGCTTCAGCTCCATCTTCTTCGAGGTGCCGCTCGCCATGCTGCCCTCCCCGATATTTTGCACCCCGCTCCGCACCGCCTGCACCATCTGGTCGTGCGTCCGGCTCCGCGGACTGATGTAGCGGTCGCAGAAACGGACTGTTACATCGGACGTCAGCTGGGCGATCTGGAAGCTCTTCAGGTGGCGGTAGCCACCGTGCACTGGAATCAACGATTCCGATTCTCTCTTATTTGAACGGGGCGCAGTCATGACTACAAGTGGCGGCCCGTTGCCCCGAACCTACCGCGCACCCCACCGGAGCCAAGCCCGATTTCAATAGTCCATGCTGCCCCTGTCCATTCTGTCCATGGTGTCTTTGCCGCGATTTCGCCACGGATGACGGGCGAAAATTGCGGACAAACCCCGGGCTGGCAGCAGCCAGCAACGGGACATGGCGCCTGCCAGCCGTAGGCCCAGCGAAGGATAGTCCATTTCTCCAGAATCGTGACTCATCGCCTGCCCCCTGTGCCCTACTCCTTGCTCGGTGCCTTCACCACCATCCCCAGATCGACGATCCGGCTTTGGTCCTGTCGGGCAAAGGCCTCGGCGTAGGTGCATCTGGCCTCGATGCCGCGGAACCGTTCCATCTGCCCATGAAGGAATTCACCCTCGTAAGTCTCGGGCGTGATCCCCTGGCTGACGTGGACAAAAAGCGCCTCATGCTTGCGTTTGAGCACGGTGCCGATGTCGAGGTGATCGGTTGGCTGGAATCCCTGACTCTGGTGACCACTCATCGCCTCCATGTAGTAAAGGGCGAACCGCTTTTTTTCGGCGAGCCAGGCGTGGTAGACCAGATTCCAACAGGCGCGATGATCGGGATGCGTGTCGATCGGCCAGTGCGTGATGACCAGATCCGGTTTCTGTTCCTTCAAGAACTCTGTCATTTTCAGGAAGCGTGCCTTGTCCACGACAGTGGCGCCATCGATCTCCCCGAGAAACACCGCCTTGACCCCCAAAATCGCACAAGCGCGTTCGGCTTCCTTCCGCCGGATGGCCGCCGCCTCGGCCGCGCCCGTTCCGGGAATCCCTGCCTCTCCGGTTGTCAGGTAGACGCTCGTCACGTCATGCCCCGCCGCCGCGGCCAAGGCGAGCAGCCCACCCGCACAAGACTCAGGGTCATCCGGGTGCGCCCCGATCACCAAGATCCGCAACCGCGGCTGCTCCGCGCCCAGCACTGACCCAACCATCAGGAGCAACACCGCCCAAAACCGGACAACGTGAGACATGCCCCAACCAACCACCACCCCGCACCCGTTTCAACGCCTCATTCCGACGGCGGAGCCTTGAAGTAGGTGGTCGCCGATTTCCACATCGGCGACTGTAGGGCGGGAACGCCTGCCCTGCGTGTCCTCCGTAGATTACATTGCTCCGCGCTCTCTGCGACCTCTGTGTTAAATAACCGGCCCAAAGTCCCCCTTGCCTGACGCCCCTTCTCCGCTATGTTCCCCGCCATGAGCAACCGCGAACTCGCCATCGAAATCGTGCAGCAGCTCCCCCCGGACACTCCTCTCAGGGAGATCGCCCGGGAAATCGAGCTGCGCGCCGGCATCGAGGCAGCGCGCGCTCAAGTCCGCCGCGGTGAAGGCCAGCCCGTCGAGCAAGTCCGCAAACTTGTCGACGCATGGGCCTCCCCGTCATCCTGACCCCGCAGGCGATCGAGGACCTCGGCGGTATCGTCCGCCGGATCGCCACCGACAGCCCCGACCGGGCCCGCGCCTTCGGCCATGCCCTGCTCGACGCCGCTTTGGCCATCGATCCCTTCCCCGAACGCGGCCGCATGGTGCCGGAGGTCGGCGACCCGGCCCTGCGCGAAGTCCTGCACGGCGATTACCGGATCATCTACGAGGTCTACCGGAATCCTGACGCGGTCTACGTCCTGCGTTTCTGGCACGGCGCTCGTGGCACTCCCCAACTGCCGCCCGGCTGACCTGCTCAGCTACCTTTGGAGGACCGTTCTCTCGATCGGCTACGCCTAGGCTGATTCTGTCCTCTGCCGTCTGTCATCCGTCCTCTGATTCACGGCAAAGCCGTGAAATGTGACTCATAGTCCGTGGTCTGATAGTCCACATTCCGCTAAGGTCTGCGGGTGCCAGCCACCGAACCCGCCCTCAGAAAATTCGGAGACAATGTCCGCTCGCGCCGGGAAGCGTCGGACCTCTCCCAGGAAAAACTTGCTGAACGCGCCGACCTGCCATGAAAAAGAAATTTAAACAACCTGTGTGCTCCGGCTACGGAATCTTCTGCCCCACTGTATTTCAAGGCACCATGCCTGCCTGCTACGAGGAAGATTACCCCGTGGTTTTCGCCACTGAAGTGGAGGCCCAGCGCGAGATCGCCGATAATCAGCTTATCCGCATCCAACAGTTCCTCGATGGGGAACGTGATTTTGATGACGCCATTGTCACTGATGAATTCGTCCTACCTGTCGATGTCTGGCCTGATGGTCGTATTTCAATCAAAGATGGGCGGACCTACGGGAAACAGGAAGACTACCTCTGAAAAACCTCCGCTCGATGCACAGTAAGGAACTTCTCGTCGGGCAGCACGGCATCCTTCGACAATTGCAACGCCTCGCCCTCGTAAGCGGAGAAGTTCTCGGCCACAGCCCGCTGCGGCAGTGCAGACTTTAGCCGTTTAGACATTCTGAGCCGCAGATCGCCATCAAAGGTGATGAGTCCGATGTCGAACGCTGCATCATGCAGCCGGGAGAGGCAAAGCCCGTTGCGGACGTTCAATCTTTCCTTCTCATGCTTGCCCCAAGGCAGGATGTGCGAGGCGATCAGCAATTCGCGGACAGCCAAACCTGTGACACCACACTGCCCAGCAAAGTTATTCAGCACGGCTTGCCTGAAATATTCCTGCCCGCGGCGCACCTTGACTGTTGCCTTGGTCTCGGTCGAACCAGTCGGCACCTTATGGACTCGCACACCTTGCTTGGGCGTGACTTCCACTTCGTTGGCATCGTCAGCATCGAACAATGCTCGAAAGGCCACCTCACTCGCTGGCGCTGTTTCAGCCAAGCTGGCATGAAATTCATTCCACATCTCCTCGTCGAGATCACTGGCACCAGTCAGACCCTTGATACCACGCATCTTCAACGCCGGATCAAACGAGGCGAGATTGCAGAGCTTCATGCTGAGACCACCCGGCTTGCGGCCCAGCTTGTTGGCCACCGCCACGATTACGGGGTTGCGCGACGTGAACTGCCCAAAGGTCAGTTTGTGATAGAGATTCAGCGCGATCAGCAACTCATCCCGAGTCCAGCGCCGGCCAGTTTCTTTCATACCGCATGCTCTTGGCCGCTGGCCTTATGTGCAACACGGCATTCAGACCACGGCCACCTGAGATCAGGTGGCGACACTGTTGTAATTAGCTTTGCCGCCAATAGTTTAATTCGGATTCGCTTTCCGGTCTAGACTCCCTAGATTCCGAGAAATGATCGCTCCCGCGAACCTGAAAAAAATGCCACCACCTGTCGCCGAGGTGATTGATTTTTGCTCCGGGATGGGCGGGCTTGCGCTGGCTGCAGAGATGTTGGGCATGCGAATTCTTGCCGGTGTGGACACCAACTCGACTGCCATCCGCACATTTGGGAAAAATTTCCCTCAAGCAAAAGCGATCAATGGGAGTGTCAGATCTGAAACCGTTCTCTCTCAGTGCGAGCAACTCATTGATTCTGCGGTTTCACCCGTGGTCATTGTTTCGGGTCCACCCTGCCAGGGATTTTCAGCTGCCGGCTCTCGTGATCCCAGCGATCCGAGAAATCAGGTTCTTGTTGCCGTAGCTCGCGCCATAGCTCGTCTACAGCCACGGTGTGCCCTTGTGGAGAACGTCTCCATGCTACTTGCGGACAAGCATGATGATCGTCTCCTGAATTTCGAGGAAGTGCTAACTGATGCCGGCTATCATGTAGCCAAGGTTCTCCTTGATGCATCTGAGTTTGGTGTCCCCCAGAAACGCGTGCGCGCATTTTTCCTGATAACGCGCAGGAAAATTAAAGAGGAAACCGTGCTTGAACGGCTTGCTCTCCACAAAAAGCTAGCAGTCAGCGCGGAGAGCGTCTTGCAGGGATTGCCCCCCTCAATGGTTCGCCCGGATGACTATCAACGACGTGGATGGGCTGCTCGCAGCTGATGCCAAAATGAAAGCTGCTCTGCGTGATGAAGCTGCAGACCTACTGGCCTCGGCCGGCTTCGATCGAAAGAAATATATTGAGTGGGTGGACGCAGGCGAGCCGCCTATGTCCACCTGACAGCAGCTATGGTGGATGTCTTCACCAAGCGGAAACGCTCCGACGTGATGTCCCGCATCCGGGGAACCGGCAACAAGGACACCGAGCTGCGGCTGATCCGGATTTTCCGGGCGAATGGCATCACGGGCGGGCGACGGGGCTCGAACCTCCCGGGCAGGCGGATCTGGCCGGAAAGTGCGGCTTGACTCCCCTTACGTAGGTATTTGTTTTCCACGTATGAAGACCAAGCTCACCCTGTCGGTCAGTGCCAAATCCATCCAGCGGGCCAAGGCCGTCGCCCGGCACCGCGGCGTGCCGCTCTCCCGCCTGGTGGAGGAACATTTCGACCGGCTGGCGCCCGCCGCCGGCAAACACGACAGCGCCGAATTTTTCAAACGCTGGCAAGGTGCCTTCAAACTCGATCCGGCCGCGCTCAAGGACGAGCGCGTCGCCGCCATCATGGCCAAGCATGTGCGGTGAAAGCCCTGTTCGACACCAACATCCTGCTGGACGTGGCTTTGGACCGCCCGCGGCTGGCGGCGGCGAGCCGCTCCGCCCTGACTTGGGGATTCGAGCATCCCGGCAAAGCCTGCCTCGCCTGGCACTCGGTGGCGACCCTGGCCTATTTCATCGTCAAGCACGGCGGGCGTGACCGGGTGCGCCCGCTGATCGGCGAACTCGTGGCCCGCCTTGACATCGCCGGCGGTTCCGACCGGGAACTGCTGCGGGCCATCGAACTGCCGCTCCCCGATTTCGAGGACGCAATGATCGCGGCCTTGGCCGAGAGTGCGGAGGCCACCCACATCGTCACCCGCAACACCGCTGATTTCCGCCGGTCCCCCGTGAAGGCCGTGACCCCGGAGGATTTTGTCCGGCTGGCCGCCAAAGCCTGATCGGCGCGGAACGGCCGGGCCATGCCCGACAGCTTCACCCAGCGGAAGCGCTCCGCCGTAATGGCGGCCATCCGCTCGCACGGCCACAAGGGCACCAAGCTGCGGCTGATTCAGATTTTCCGGGCGCATGGCAACACGGGCTGGCGACAGGGCGGTTCGCTCCCGCGCGGCACCAATCAAAGCTGAAAGCTTATCGCTTAAAGCTTCCTTCCCAGGCACGCCACCCAGCCCAAGATCAGCCTTCGTCCCGCTGGCGCGGGACTTCGGCTCGACAAGCCCGCGCGGCATTCTGGCAAGCCGAGCTCGAAGGCAACCGGGCCCGGGCCCGGAAGGTGGATCGTTTGCTTCGCGCCCAAGGCTGGGAAGTGCGATCCCGCGACGAGCCCATGCTCCTCGCCGCCTGTAACAAATAGCCTCAGTCAAAAACCACCTGTCACCAATTATTGAGACTCGCGCGTTAGTCTGACGGACAGGGCGCACCGCTGAGGCTACGCACTCGTCGCCGCCGAGGCTTTACACTCGTCGCCGGCCCCGTGCGCCGAGGCGGAGCGGGCCACTCCGCCCTACCTCACGCAGCGTGCTGTCAGCCTGATGTCCGTGCCTTGATCAGTGACATCCCTCCCCTCCCTTCCCCACCCCGTTTGTAACGTATTATATTACAAACCTCCCCCTGCACACTTGTCATATAATAGATGACAAACCTCCGTTCCCAGTCCCCTGATCTCAAGCAGGCTATTAAACTGCAAACTTCCTTCGCGTCACTTCGCGATGTCCGGCATCCGAGGCGCAGGCCACAAGGACTCCCGACCTGAACCGTCCAGGTCACTTCTTCCCAGCCGGACGCTTCATCGTGGTGTGCAAGCCCGGCGATTTTTTGCGGCACGGGTAAGGCGAGGACCAAAGGGCGCGCGGCGCATTCTCGCGTTGCAGTCCCCTCCCGGTTGACAATCATCAGCCGCAACCCCCCCCACTCCCCCCCATGGTCAAACCCGTCTGCTATTCCACCAAGGCTTACTTTACCAACAACGCTACGTCGCCGCTCAGCGCGGCGACCATCGAGCGCCGCCAGCCGATGGCCACCGACGTCCAGATCCAGATCCTCTACTGCGGCGTCTGCCACTCTGACCTGCACTTCGCGCGCAACGAATGGGGCTTCACCCAATATCCCTGCGTGCCTGGTCACGAGATCGTGGGCCGCGTCACCGCCGTCGGCGGTGGCGTGAAGAAGTTTAAGATCGGCGACACCGTCGGCGTGGGCTGCCTCGTCGACTCCTGCCGCACCTGCCCGAACTGCCGCACCGGCCTGGAGCAGTATTGCGACAACGGCATGGTGATGACCTACGGCAGCATGGACCCACATCTCGGCGGCCCCACCCTCGGCGGCTACGCGCAAAGCATCGTCGTGACGGAGGACTTCGTGCTCCGGATGCCCGCCAACCTGAATCTCGCCGCCGCCGCGCCGCTGCTCTGCGCCGGCATCACCACCTATTCGCCGCTGCGCCACTGGAAGGTCGGCCCCGGCCAGAAGGTCGGCATCGTCGGCCTGGGCGGCCTCGGCCACATGGGCGTCAAGTTCGCCCGCGCTTTCGGCGCCCACGTCGTGCTCTTCACCACGTCCCCCGGCAAGGCCGCAGACGCCAGGCGCCTCGGCGCCCACGAGGTGGTCGTCTCCACCGACGCGGCCCAGATGGCGGCCCAGGCCGGCAGCTTCGAATTCATTTTGGATGCCGTGTCCGCCAGCCACGACATCAACGCCTACTTCAACCTGCTGAAGCGCGACGGCAATTTGGTGCTGGTCGGCGCGCCCGAGAAGCCGCTGCCCGTGGCGGCGTTCCCCCTGATCATGCGCCGCCGCTCCTTCTCCGGCTCGCTCATCGGCGGGTTGCCCGAGACGCAGGAGATGCTGGATTTCTGCGGGAAGCACAACATCACCTGCGACATCGAGATGATCCGCATGGACCAGATCAACGGCGCCTACGAACGCATGCTGAAAAGCGACGTGAAGTACCGCTTCGTGATCGACATGGCCACGCTCGCCTGAGCCCGGCCAAACTGGTTGGTAGTTTAATTGACGATCCATCGGTTCCGCACACGCGCATTTGTCATTTCCCCGTCAATTCTGCCGCGGCGACAACGCCGGGTTGAATTCCGCAACGGACCTGCTTTACTGGGCACATGATTAATCGTGTTTACCGCGCCGCCTTGGTCGCTGTGCTGCAACTGGCTTTTATCGCCGGCCCGGCGTTCGCCGAGGAGCCGCCCAATCTTTTTCCCCACAAGCTGCAACTACGGGCCTACATCGACTCGGGCGGTTACGCCAAGGATATCGCCGACACCGCCTTGAAGGCGGTCAAGTATCTCCAGAAGCGCGTGCCGCGCGGCGCCAAGGGCAAGAAGATGGCCGTCGTCTTTGATATCGACGAGACCACCCTCAGCAACCGAGCCCAGATCATCGCCAACGACTACGGCTACGTGCCCAAGACCTGGGACGACTGGGTGTCGGCCGGACGCTGCCCCGCCATTGTTCCTGTGCAGACCATCTACGACACGGCCATTCGCTTGAAGGTCGATGTGATTTTCATCACCGGCCGCAAGGAAAGCGACCGGACCAGCACCGAGCGCAACCTGCGCGAGGTCGGCTACGAAACCTGGACCAAAATCATCTTCAAGCCGACCACCGATGTGACGCTGACCATGGCGGGATTTAAAACCGACACGCGCCGCAAACTCACGCAGGAGGGTTATGTCATCATCGCCAACGTCGGCGACCAGAGCAGCGATCTGGTCGGTGGGTACGCGGAGAAGACATTCAAGCTGCCGAACCCGTTCTATATTTCGAAATAGCGGGCGGAATTTTTACCACGGATCAAACCCGGAGCGATCCGGATGGATCAATAACCCTAGCACACCCGGGATCACCCCAAATGTATTCTATTTCGCCGGCGCTTCAGCCACCGGCGCAGGCGCGCTCTGCCAGAAGTAGTGCCCACGACGCTGATGGTCTAAGCGGATGGCGATCGCGGCGAGCAGTAAGACCACCAGCAGGCCAATGAACTGCCGGCGCTTGCGGGCCGCGTCCTTGTCCTCATACGGATCTTCCAGTGAACGCCGGGCGCCGGCCGGCAGGGTGGCCACATCGGTCAGCGCGGACCCAAAGGGGATGTTGATCATGACGCGGCCGTTCACGGCCCAGCCGTTGCCTTCGAGGATGGGGCCGAGCGTGCGTTGGCGGAGCTTCAGCCAGGCGATGACCATCGAGGGCGTCGAGATGACGAGCATCAGGCCAATCAGCACGAGCGGATACTGCCAGGCCTTGAGCTGAAAGACATAGCCGAGAATGAGGGTCAGGGCGGTGACGGCGCCCGAGATGGCGACGCCGATGGCGGCCACCGCGCCGATGTCGACTTTCTTGGGCGGGGCCGGGGGCGTCTTGTCCGCGCTGGCGGTTTTTTCCGCGGCGCCGGCCAGCCGCGCGTTGGATTCGGCCTCCGCCGCCGCGGCGCGTTTGGCCACCTGCGCCTCGATCATCCGGAGGAATTTCTTGTAGGGCGACCAGAACGCCTGCCGGATACTGATGGGGTTATCGACGATGCTGGTGATGACCGCATCCCAATCCTGGCCCGCGCGGTCATAAAATACGCCGTGGCGACCGGAGAACAGATAATCGCTGTCACCCTGGGTGAAACAGGCGGCGATGTGCATCGACTTGCCGCCGGAGCGCGTGCAGGTGCAATAGGCGATGTAGGCCTTGCTCATCGCGGCGAGCGGGTTCGCCCCGTCGACGCGGATGCACAGCTCGGTGCTGCGACTGTCCAGGTAAAGCGTGCCAGCCTGGAAAACCGCCCAGCGGTCACGCGAATAGAAGTCGGCAAAATTGACGAAATTGTGCAGCAGGGCCCGGAGGTCGCGGTAATAGCGGGTCAGGCGGTCGACGTCCCCCATGGCCTTGAACTCGGGCGCGAGGGCCTGGTCGAGGGCGAGCAGCCGCGCCAGTTTGACGCGGGCGGATCCGGCCAAAATGACCTTCACCCGGGGCAAGCCGAGCTTTTCCACCGCCGGGCCGGTCTTGCCGCCGAGCCAGGTTTCGTAGGCGGCGAATTTGGCATTGAGCGTCGCCCATTCGCCAGCCGTCAGTGCGGTCTTAGTCGCTCCAAAAACCGGCGTGACGACCGCCTGATGCATGGTGGCCAGGGCCCCGGCCCAGGCCGGATTGATGCCCTCCAGCAAGGGCAGTGTCCGGCCAGCCTCAATGCGGGCCAGAGGAAATCCGGCCACTTCCGAGGCGGTGATGTTCAAATCCTTGGCGGCGATCGCGAGGTATTCGCTTTCCTGCCGGTTGAGAGCAGCAAGGGCGCGGGCATCGAAGGCCGCCAGGCGGCAGCGCGCGAAGAAGTCCTCGACCTTGGCGCGGACCGCCTTGAGTGCGGTGCAGGCGGCATCGGTCGCGTCGCCTAAAACGGCGATGTCCTTGGCGGAACTTTTTTCCACCCAGGCGACGTAGGCGACCAGCTCGGTGAAAAATGCCTCCACTTGCTCTGCGGTCACGCCAACGGAGCCGGTCCGGTCGGCCGTGCCGACAAGGCAGGCGATGATGTCCTTGATCAGCGCCTGGGCGGCGGGATCCTCCGTCGCCTCGGCCGGGATGACGCCATCGCCATTCAGCGGGCTGGCGGAAAAAATCTTCGCCGGGTCGGAGGCATCGGCCACCGAGATGGCGGCGGCGGCTTTTTTGCCGAGGTTGGCGAGGATTTGCCGGGCGGAAGAAAGGACGATCTTGCCCTCGGGCGTGGTGTCGTTGATCGCCGCCAGCGGGAGGGCGGCACTGCCCTGCAACAGGTCGCCGGGCTCCTTCAGCCGCGTGGCGGCCCATTTGATCGCGGCGAGCAGCTCCGGCACGCGGATGCGGCCGTCCCCGTCGGTGTCGATCAGCGCGAGGGTCTGCTCGTCGAGTTCCAAGCCCTTGACCGGACAGCTCAGCGCCACCCAGAGCTTCTGGTCCAGCTGCTCAAGATTGAGCAGATCGGCCCCGGTTTCGAGGGAAACCTGATCGAGTCCGCCGGTGCGGAAGAATTTCCAAGTGTGCATGGGCATTAGGCTGGGTTATTATGGACCTGAATAGTACTCCCACCTTTGGGTTCGGCTCGGTTTTGGCAAATGCGAATGATCCGGCGGGGGCAAATTCCGCCCACCTAAACACAATTCATGCGCGGTGCGTTTCGCCCGCAGGTGTATACTGGCTGCATGAAAACGTTTCTCGTGCCCGTTGATTTCTCCGCGGTCTCCGAGGAGATCATCGATACCGCCGTCAGTTTTGCCCGCTCGTTCGATGGCAAAGTGGTGCTCCTGCATGTCATCCAACCACCGATCATCACCAGTGAATATGCCCTGCCAATCGAGGCCGTGCAGGAGTCCATCCAGGCGGGGGAAAAGGCCGCCGCCGCCAAACTCCTCTCCTATGCGAGCATGTTTCACTCCGTCGGTCTGGCCGTCGAGACCTTCGTCCGCCAGGGTCCGCCGGTTTATGCCATCCTCGAAGAAGCGACCAAGGTGAAAGCAGACTTCATCATCATGGGTTCCCACGGCCACGGAAAACTCTATGATTTGCTGGTCGGCAGCACGGCCAGCGGCGTCATCAAGCACGCCCGTTGCGGGGTCATCATCATGCCGCCCGCCGACAAGGTTGCTTGAACTGAATCGGCTGAGTCGTCCGCGCCGCCGGGTTGAGCCGGCGCAGGCACCAGCCGCGGCGAGCGCCCGGTCCGGGGTTGCCCGCAATTCGCGGGCTTGCGGTTGTCCGCACATTGTTTTCACATGCGGATGTTCCGCTGAGGTTGCGGGTCAGATCATCCCCGCCCCCCACTTAACTCATGCAACGTGAAATCCATCAGTGGCACAGCCCGCGTCTCGATAAAAACATGGAGGTGGCGGTCTACGGCCACTTTGGCTTCGCGCTCCTCATGTTTCCCACCGCCGCCGCCGACTACCTGGAATACGAGCGCTTCCACGTCATCGATTCCATCGCGCCCTTCATCAACGCCGGCCGGGTGAAGGTTTTTTCGATCAACTCCATCAACAACGAAAGCTGGCTCAACGACTCGATGCCGCCGCGTCACAAGGCGATCCGCCATCAGCAGTATAACGCCTACGTGACCGAGGAGGTCGTGCCCTTCATCCATTCCAAGTGCAGCGGACGCGTGCAGACCATTGTCACCGGCGCCTCGTTCGGCGCGCTGCACAGTGCCAACATCCTCTTCCGCCGCCCCGATCTCATCGATGGCTGTATTGCCATGAGCGGCGCCTATGACCTCAAGGATTATACCAAGGGTTACTGGGACGAGGACGTGTACTTCAATTCCCCCCTCGACTACCTGCCCAACCTCAACGACGAGACCCAGCTCAACCAGCTCCGCGCCAAAGAGCACATCTACTTTGTTTCCGGCCAGGGCGCCTATGAAAAACCTTCCTCCGCCGTCGACCTCGGGCGCGTGCTCACCAGCAAGCGCATCCCGCACCAGGTCGAGCTCTGGGGTCACAATGTGAACCACGACTGGCCCTGGTGGCGCCAGATGCTCCCGCACTGCATCGGGTCGAAGTTCTGATTTGCCGGGCGACTGGCCCGGACAAACACCGGGCGGGCAGCTCTGCCGCTGCGCAGGCAGCAGGACAGGCCCCGGGTCGCCGGCAGGCGACAACAGGGAGCCAGCAACGGTCCCCGGATTTTTCGCCACGGCTGAGTCCATTCGTCCCGGCCGGACGAAATTCCCGTAAAAGACGGCGTTTAAATGAACGCTCCGTGCGCCACCCGGTCTTACAACGCATGAAGACCAAACTCCTGCTGCTGCTGCCGCTCGGCATCGCGCTCCTCACCCCGGCCCGGGCGCAACTCGATATCGCCATCTCCGCCGAGATCCGGCTCGGCAAGGTGTTGCCGCCGCCACCACCCGAAGTGGTTATCGTCGAGGAATCCGGCCCGAAGGGTCCGCCCCCTTGGGCTCCGGCGCACGGTTTCCGGCGCAACCACGACTATTATTACTACCCCGGCGCCAACGTCTATTACCGGCCGGCGGACCGGGCTTGGTTCTATCTCGACGGCGGCAATTGGCGCCTCGGGGTCAGCCTCCCGACCAGCATCCGTGTTGATTTCGATCGCAGCGTCTCGCTCACCATGGAGACCGACCAACCCTACCAGTTCCATGACAAGGTGAAGACCTACTACCCGAGGGACTACTTCGTGACGAAGGTCCGCGTGAAGGAAAAGGGCGGCAAGCCCGAGAAAGCCAAGGCTGCCCGCGAAAACGATGAGGCGGGGGGCAAGGGCAAGGGCAAAGGCAAGGACAAGTAACGCCCGCGCTCAGTCCCCGAACTTGATCCCCTGCGCCAGCGGGAGTGAATCGGAGTAATTGATGGTCACCGTTTGCCGGCGCATGTAGGCCTTCCACGCGTCGGAACCGCTCTCGCGACCACCGCCGGTTTCCTTCTCGCCGCCGAAGGCCCCGCCGATCTCCGCGCCGCTGGTGCCGATGTTGACGTTCGCGATGCCACAATCACTGCCCCGCGCCGCCAGGAATTTTTCCGCCTCCCGCATGTCGGTGGTGAAAATCGCCGAGCTGAGCCCTTGCGGCACGCCGTTCTGC
>JANMVS010000459.1:0-17720 GCA_031392885.1 Verrucomicrobiota bacterium | reverse complement strand
TGCTCACCCAGCGCAAGCTGGCCTACACGATGGAAGGCATCGGTCTCACTCCCGCGGAGCAGGCGCAGATCGTGCGGGTCCTCGATTACCCGCACGGCATCATCCTCGTCACCGGTCCGACCGGCTCCGGCAAATCCACCTCGCTCAATGCGTTTCTCCGCCGGATCAATTCGCCCGACCTTCGCATCGTCACCATTGAGGACCCGATCGAATACGAGGTGCCCGGCGCGAACCAGATGCAGACGCACGCCGAGATCGGCCTGACCTTCGCCAGCGCCCTCCGGCACGTTCTCCGCCAGGATCCCGATATCATCATGGTGGGGGAAATCCGCGACCTCGAGACGGCGGAAATCGCGATCCGCGCGTCGCTGACCGGCCACCTCGTTTTCTCCACCCTGCACACCAACGACGCCCCCGGCGCGCTGACCCGGCTCACCGACATGGGCGTCGAGCCGTTTCTGGTCGCTTCGGCGGTCGAACTCATCATCGCGCAACGCCTCGTGCGCCGCCTGTGTCCCGATTGCGCCCTGCGGCAACCGGTCGATCCGGTCGCCCTGCGCCTGACCCTGGAGAGCATGCACCTGCGACCGGCGGAGGCCGACGGCGTCACTGAACTTGCCCAGGCCGTCGGTTGCCGAAGCTGCCGGCAGACCGGCTTTCGCGGGCGCATCGGCTTGTTCGAAATCCTGCAACCCAAACCATTGCACGATCTCATTGTGCGCCGTGAATCCAGCAAATCGCTGGCCGCTCTTGCCCGGTCGCACGGCATGCGCACCCTCCAGCAATCCGGCTGGGAGCGGGTGAAGTCCGGCCAGACATCGCTCGACGAGCTGCTGCGCACCCTGAGCACGAGCGGGGAGTGAGCGGCTCTCAAGCCATTCTTTCAAAGCAACCCATGGGCATATGTTGTCATTCTAAGCGGAGCGAAGAAACCCCGGCACCGGTCGTGGCGTCGCCCTCGAACGCATGGATCCTTCGCGCCGCTCAGGATGACAACGCACCTTGGGGCATTCGGAAAACGAGAATCTAAAACCTAAAATTCTCCCATGCCCCGCTACACTTTCTCCGCCCGCGCCGCCGGTGCCGCCGCCTCCACGGAGGGCAAGCTCGATGCGTTTTCGCGCCGCGAGGCCCTCCACCTGCTGCAGGCGCGCGGCCTGCAGGTCGTCCGTCTCGACGAGGAAGGCTCTGCGGCCCGGCAGCTCGCGAGCACCGGTGGGCCGGCGCCGGCCCGAAAATTATCCCCCAAGGAGCGGCTGCCTTTTCTGGAAGCGCTGGTGGATCTGGTCAACGCCGGCCTGTCCGCCGGCGAGGCCGTGCGCCTGCTGGCGCTGCGCCTGTCGGAGCCGCGCTTGAAATCCCTCTGCACCGCCCTCTGGGCGCGACTGGGCGAAGGCAGCACCCTCTCGGTCGCGATGAGCGAACACCCGGCCGTGTTCGACCGGCAGACGGTCAATCTCATTGCCGCCGGCGAAGCCACCGGCAATCTGCGCGAGGTGCTCGCGCGGCTCATCCAGCATTTCACGGAACAGCGCGACCTGCGCCAGAAGTTCGTCGCCACGCTCGCCTACCCGGCGTTCATCTGCTTCCTCGGCGGCGGCGTGGTGCTGTTTTTGCTCTTCTTCCTGGTCCCCCGGTTGCAGACCCTGCTGTCGTCGCTCGGCGGTCACCTGCCCTTTGCCACTCGCCTGTTGGTGAATGGTTCGCACTTCATCCTGTTTTACGGACCATTCCTGGCCGCGGCCGGGTTCATCGCCGTGGTTTTTTTCCTGCGCTGGCGCCAGACCCCGGACGGCCACCGGCAAACCGATGCCTGGCTGCTGCGCCTGCCCATCGTGCGCGACTTCGTGGTGCAGGCCGCGGTGCTCAATTTCACCCACACCCTGGCCGTGCTCATCGAGAACGGGGTGACCACCGCCGAGGCCCTGCGCCTGACCGAGCGCGCCGTGGACAACATCAAGGTGCAGGAGATCCTCCACGAGGCAACCGACCGCGTGATCGAGGGCTCCAGCCTCTGCGCCTCTTTGCAGCGCACCAACCTGATTCCCCCGCTGTTTCTCGATCGCCTGGCGGTTGGCGAGCAGACCGGGAACCTCGCCCCGAGCCTGCGGCAGATTGCACAATCCTATCAGGCGGACCTCTCGCGCCGGCTGCAGTACGCGACGCGCCTGATGTCCGGCACCGTCCTGTTCCTGACCTTCGGCTTCGTCGCCTTCCTCGCCTACGCGATCGTCACCGCACTCTTCCAGGTCAGCGCCAGCTTCCGGCTCTGAGTCGGGATCAGGCAGTTGACCAATCCCGTATAGACTGCGATTCCGCCGTGGTTCGACTTCGCTCACCACCCTGAGCCAGTCAATGGGCTGGTCGCACGGACAAGCTCCGGGGTATCCGACCCACCGCGAATGAGATCTATCCGGCTGCGATCTGAACGTCCAACGGCATGATCCCGGCTGAGCCTGGCCCGGATATTTCACACTCTCCTCGCAACCGAAACCATACCCTGGGCCAAATCTTTTCCCTCATGCAAGGCTGCTCGGAATATCCTGGCTGAGCATCGTCGAGCACCGCCAAAATATCGTGGCGCGTGTGATAAATGCGGGCTAGCGCACCCCGGGCGCCAACTCCGGGCGCACGAGTTCGTGAATGCGGCGGGCGGCGCTGGGATACGCCGCGCGGAGAGCGCTTTCATGGCCCGCCTTGAAATCCTGCCAGGTAAAACCGGGCGACATGAAGGCATTGAACATCGCATAACCATGGCGGCCATGCGGCTTGAGGCTATGCCCCTGCCAGACTCCGGCGGGCACCGTGAAATTCAGGTGATGCCCGCGGGCCAGATCGGGACCGATGGTGATCTCCCGGATACTGCCGTCAGGATAAAGCAGGAGCGTGTCGACCGGGTCGCCGGCAATGAAGAGCAGGGTTTCGTCAGTGGCCAGCAGGTGCAAGGCGGAGAACGCCTCCGGGGTCATGAGAAAATAGATCACCGTGCCCAGGGGGTGCTCCCCCGCCGGATAGGGCGACGGCCGCAGGTCGGCATTTTTCACCGTGTGCGCGGAAAGATAAATCTGCCGGAAGAACCCGCCTTCATCGGCCAAGGGTTGCAGTTCCAGATACTTGACCAGTTCCTGGGCAGTATAGTCTGACAGCGATACCGGGGCCGGCGCCGCCAGGAGCCAGCCGGGCAGGAAGAGCGCGATAAAATATCTGAGCGAGGACCGCATGGCAGGTTCAGTGTTTGTCGAGACTGCGTTCCTTCAGGGTGCGGATCAGCGCGGCGTGCGCGGGATACTGGTGCGCCAGCGCTTCGGCATCGGCATGCTCAAAATCATCGTATTCAAACCCGGGAACCACCGGCGCCCCCAGCAGGGTGTAGGCGTGGGAGGTTAAAGCGGGATTGGACCAATAACCCATCCAGGTGCCGGCGGGAATCACCACAGAGGAAACCTGGCCATGGCGCAAATCGGCGCCCACCGTGAGTTGGGTCGACGAACCGTCCGGTTTCAGCAGCAGGACCTCCAGGGGATTGCCGGCCAGGAATAAAATAACCTCATCCGACTTCAGCCGGTGAAGCGCCGAATAGGTGGGCAGCAGCAACGAGTAGATCAGCGTCCCGGTGAGGCGTTCGGCGGGGCCGGTGCGGTTGCCGGGCAAGTTCCGGTTCACGACGGATTGGGGCGAGGTATAGACGCGTTGGAAAAATCCCGTGCCGTTGGGGTGCGGCTCCAGCTGCAGCAGTTTGACCAGCTCCTCGACCGAGTAAGCGCTGAGGGGACGGAAGGAGTCGTCCGCCCCGGCGGCCCGGACGTCGGCCGGGAATGCCAGGGCGGCGACAACGGCCAGGGCACCGCCTACTTGCCTCAGCGACTTCAACGTCAGCAAAGCTCGCCCCAATCGAACACCAACGTGGAAGGAAGAAGCAGGAAGATCCATGGCTGCATGAAAACCGTGCAGCTACTTTTTCCGAATGGCGAGTGTCCACTCACGGCCGGAGTCGATGCCGTAGGTGTCGGCAAAATTGCCCTGATTGACCGCCAGGGACACGTACCCGCTGCTGTTGATGAACATCAGGTTTCGCCCGACCGGCACGTCGCCGAAGGTGTGCGCGTAAGGCACCGTCTCCTCCCACACCACCTTGCCGGCCTTGCGGATGGTAACGGTGACCGGTTCGCCCTCTTTCACGCCAAGCTGCTCGAAAGTGTGACGATCAATGAGGCAGGTGGTATTCCCGAGGTGGCCGCGGGACTGATCTATCATGCCGGTGGCGGTGCCGTGCTCGATGACCGGTTTCGGATAATTGAGTGTCACCACTTTGGCCTCCAGCAGCGGCCCGACCTGTTCATAGGTGATGACCCCGGCCGCGAGGCGGGCCGCGGTGTAGGAGTAAACGTCGCGACCGTGAAACGTGTGCGACCACTCGGTGCCCGGACGGCGGTTCACCTTCTCATCGATCTCGCGCACGGCCGCGATGCCGAAGGCCTCGGCGACCAGGCTGAGGGTGCCGTTGTCGGGCGAGACAAAATACTGGCCGTTCTTGGTCTGGAGGACGACGGACTTGCGTTTGGTGCCGACACCCGGATCGACGACCGAGACAAAGACCGTGCCGGCCGGCCAGACCGGGGCGGTGTAGCTCAGACTGCGCGCCGCCGCGTCGATATTGTAGAGTTCGATCAGCGGCTCGATGGTGAAAATAGGAATGTCCTTGCTGACACTGAAGACGACGCCCGGCATCACGGCGCCGCCGAAGTCGGCCTGGATGACGACGGCATTGCGTTCCGTGGCGCCAGCGGGGCAGGCCGCGAAGACCAGCAACAAAGCAAAAAAGACAAATCGCGGAGCCGTTTTCATGGCGCGAGGAGAGCAGGTATAGCGCCGATGTTCCATGACAAATACGGCGCTGATCCCGTATTATCGCCCGCCGGCGGCCCGCAACCGCTCGGCGATCGCCTGATTGCCGGCCGGCCGCACATGCGCGAGCAGTTACTTCACGCTGACCGCATCACCCCGGGCCGCTGCCAGACCCGGTCCTCGCCGCCGACGGCGAAGCCGCGCACCTCGGCCACATCGAACGCCCGCGGCGAGTTTCCCCGTCCACTTTCCATCGGCGCCGGCCGGGGCGGCGTAGGTTTTTCCGGCAAACTTCACCGTGACCTTGGTGCCGGGGGGTCCCAGCCCCAGAGAGGGTTGGCCTGCTTTTGCGGCAACACCATGTGATCACCGATAATGGCGGGAAGGGTGAATTCCGCCTGCAGTGCAACGACCACGGTGAGGAACCAGGCAAGCGGAAGAATTGTTCTCATGGGATAGGGCCGAGGGAATAGCATACGCGTCCGGACTTCAGCCGCACTACTTCGTAATCTGCGTCGCGGAGATCTGCAGCGTCGCATTGAGCATGCCGGGGGCGGCCCGTTCGGTCTGCAAGGCCATCTGCTCCAGATTCAGGTAGGGCGCCTGCTTTGCAAGTTCGTCGTAGAAACCGAGCAGGGTGGGCAGCGTGGCGCGACGAAAGGTAACCTTGACGTTGTGGTAAGCGAACTGCGGCGTGCGCTGCGTCACGGGGGTATCAATCGCCGGCGTCAGGCTGGTGCCGGTGGCAAGCGTGGTGACCGCCGCCACCAGCTTGGTCGCGTCGAGGGTGCGGGCGGGTTCGAGGTTGCGGACGGCCGCGCCCGCCGCGGTCTCGATTTCCTGCTGCCGGTCGAGCCAGAGCTGCTGCGTCGCCCCCGCCACGCGGGTGGAGCGCCAGTCGGCCCAGCGCAGGCGCAGGCGGCCGGAGGCGCTGGACAGCCAAACGAGGGCGCCCAAGACAATGAAGGCGGTGACGAGCAGTTGCTCGCGACGGAGCCGGGATTGGAACCAGCGTCTCAATGGCCACCTCCATTGCCGGCGCTGGCTTCAATTTTAAAAGCCACGGTCAGGGCGAAGGTCGTCACGCCATCGCGGGCGCGGAGGTCCTTAATTTCCACCTTATCCAGCGTCGGCAGCCGGCGCAGGGCTGACTCGAACGTGCCGATATCATCGGCGCTGTTCGTCAACGCCTCGATCTCAAGTGCGCTGCGCCCGCTGGTCCCGGTACGGGTGAATTGGATGGAACGGGGGCGCGATTCATTGACGGCCGAGAGCATTTCAAAAAATCGCAGACGGCGATGCGTGAGTTCGTCGATGCGGCGGGAGAGGCCGTGGGCGGTTGCCAGTTTTTCCACGAGGGGCGCCTGGGCCGCGAGTCGGCCGGTGAGCGAACGGTTCAGCAGGCTGAAGCTCAGTGCGCCGACCTCGCAGCCCAGCGCGAGCATCGCGGCCGCCCCGCCGGCGAGCAGCAGCCGCCAGATGAATTCACCGCGGCGCCGGTCGCGCCGCCGTTGGCCGAGAAACAGGCGGTCGCGAACATCAAGTCCATCCTGATCTGCGGCCGCGACTATCGTGTCCGCGATCACTGCGCCCGCCGGGTCTTTCAATTCGAAGATCAACCGGTTGCCCTCGCGGCGGGCACTCGGGCCGCCGGCCACGAATCGTACCGGGGCATCGGCCATGCCGGCCTTGGCGCTGAGTTCGGCGGCAAACTGCCGGCGGTGGTCCTCGGTGGGCGCCTCGGCGTAACCGCGAGTGTGCACGGCGACCGGCCAGGGCGAAAGGCCCGACCAGGCGGCGCCACTCAGGCGATTGGTCCCGGCATGGACCAGCAAGACCGGTCCGGCGGGCGACCCACCCAGGAGCGCCAGCAGATCTGGCACGACGAGGTCGGCCGGCTCCCACTCCGCCAACTCCTCAGGCGCAAACCGGCGCCGGTGCGCGGCGTAGACGAGAGCCGAGGTGCGGTCGGAGGAAACCCAGCAACCCCAATACAGCTGGGTCGGCGGAAAAGGCGCGAGTGCCTCCAGCGCGAGTTCCGCCTGGGCCAGCGCGGGCAGATCAGGCGCCAGGGGCGCGAACCGCAGAAAAAATCGGTCGGACGGGGCGAAGACCACCGCTACCGGTGAACGCAAAGTGAAGTTAGGCAGCAGGCGCATTCGGCAGGAGCATCGGCGGGGGGTCGGGTAAGGTGGTTTCGGAAAATTCTAACACCGAGAAGGGATACCGCAATGTATTCGCGGTGCTGGTGCCCGACCCGGTCTGAGCGGTGGAAGACGCCGCCGAGCGCACCCCGGTTGCAGCCGTGGTGCTTTCCGGACTGGCGGCCAGTGAAGCCGGCAGGGCCGCCTGCCCCGACCAGGTGACGAGCGCGGAGAGCCGCAAGTGGGCGGCGCCTTGCCGGGCGGTCACGTTGATGCGCAGACACTGGATTTGCGCGCCGAGATTGCGGGTTGCCACATTGCCGACCTGCCGGCGGGCTTCCGTTAACGTACGGAGATAGGGCCGCGTCTTGGTCGCGCTGACCGCCGTGGTCAGGTATTTTTCCAAGGTGTCGACCTGGGTCGCATCCCAACCCGAAGCGAGCAGCACGACTGACGGCGCCGTGTTGAGGTTGGTGGTGGCAAACTGATAAAGCGAAACGGCCCGCGTGAAATCATGCCACAACGGCTTGGGATGACCATTCACCTCATAGAAAAAATCGCGCGCGACCGCGATGCCCGCCAATTCATCAAACGAGCGCAGCGAACGGTAGGGCGGATGCGCCGGCGGGTCCGCCTGCGCATAGACGGTGGCGCTGGTCGCTGACTCGGCGGCGACATGCCCGTTGCGCATCCAGACGAATAGCGCGTCGGAGACACGGACGGCCTCAGGTGCCGTCAGCCCCAACTGGACCAGGAGCGAATTCATCGTGTCGAGGTTGACGCGAGGCAGCGAGAGCTTGGCACTTTCATCCTCAAAACTGACCTCCACGGTCACCCCTTCCCGCGGCAGGTGGCCCGCGTAATCCAACGGATCGCTCCAGCCCTGGATGGGGGCGTAGAGTCCCCCGTCCACGGTGCGAAAATCCACCAGGGCCGCGAGCGTGGTCTCGAGCGCTGCGTACGCATCGGCCCGCAGGTGGTCGCGATCGGCAAGGCGCATGGCGATCAGCAGATCGGTGCTGCTGGTCTCGATCAAACGCGTCAGCAGCAGCGCCGCAAACAACAGTGTGACCAGAACGACGATGACGACGGAACCGCGGCGGCGGAGCTTTCCGCTGGAGGCGGGACGAGTAAATTTTAGGCGTCCCTTCATGCTCAATAGGCCGGCAGCCCCTCCTTGGTCGCGGTCAAAACGATGACCTCTTCGTAGTCGCGGCCCTTCCGGTGAAAGTGCAACCGCAAGCGGCGGGGCGACTCAAAAGCGCCGCTGGCATTTTTTTGCAGCTCGTCCTCGACTGACCAGGTGCCGGTGGCCTCGTCGTAATAATCGTAGGTCAGCGCGGTGACAAAGGATGACAACACCGCCTGCCGCGGATTGGCGGTGGCAAAATCGGCTTCGAGCCGGGACTTCCAGTAGAGCACCAATCCATCCTCCTTGCGCCAGGCCAGGGCGCACTGCACTTCCGGCAGAGGGATCGACGGCCACGTAAGAAGCCGGTCGCCGACCGGCAGATCGAAGGCCAGCAAATTGACCGTTTCACCCTCAGGCGTCTTCATCTCGGCCGCAGCCGCAGCGCCGACGACCGGATAGCTGGCCCGGGCGCTGCTGGCCGCCGTCTGCAGCAGCTCGTCGAGGTGGCGGGTGACGGCGCGCGTGTGCTGGACGAAGATAAATTCGTCGCGCTGTTTCGTCCACGCCTCCGTGATCGAAAAGACGAAGTGATTGATGGCCGTGAGCAGTGCCGCCAGCAACACGAGCGCGAGGAGGACTTCGACGAGGGTAAAGGCCCCGGCGCTCGGGGTTCTGCGGCTGACGAGATTCGGCGAGACCGGGCCCGCCGTAAAGATCCCCGGGACAAGCTCCGGGGTATCGGACCCACCGCGAATGAATGATGCCGTAATCCTCATTGGTACGCCCGCTGGGCGAGTTTGCTGCGCGCGGCGGCGCGCAGGGTGTCGCGGTCGGCCGGTAGCGACCAGGTCGGTCGCAACAGACGGCAGGTCTCGGTGCTCGCCGGCTGCTTGTTGCCATTCTTATCGGTCAGCTCGATTTCCAGCGCCACGTCGAACAGATCGGCCACGGTCGTCGCGGTGAGTGTCGCGCGCCAGCGGGCCGAACGATCGTCGGGCAGCGGCAGTTCATTCCAGGCGGTGATTTTTTCGAGCCGGGGCTCGGTGCGCAGGGCTTCGCGGATCAGCCGGCGGTCGGCGGCGCCCTCGTCGCGTTGCAGTGCCGCCTGGTGGGCGGACAGGACATTCACATACGAGGAGGCGAGCACGAGGCCGGAGAACGCAAAGATGAGGAGCGCCACCAATACTTCGATGAGCGTAAATCCGCCTAGCCCGGATATTTCATACTTTGCTCTCCAGCGAAGCCCCCGAGTGTTCAGAGATTCGTCCGGCCGTGGTCGGCGCCATGGCATCCGGGCTAAACGAGAAAGCTTCAGCGCGCTGAGGCCCTGCCCCCACCGCCCCGGGTGGCGCGGGCGGGGTTCAGGCAGGTTTTTATCCGGGTTCATCCGCGTAATCCGTGGTGAATTGTATTGGGCTGATTCGGTTCAGCGCGGGCGGGACGCGACCTCGGGGGAGAGGGCCGTGCACGTCCAGGGGTCGATGGTCACAATCTGGCGGATTTTTTCGCGGACAATTTCGAGCCGGAAAGGGTCGCAGGTACCATCGGCGTAGAATCGCACCCGGCCGAGCGGCGCCTCCACCGCCTGCCCGCCGACGAGGATGGTGGAAGTGCGCACCGCCGGCAGCAGCCGCACGCTGCCTTCGCCACTCAGCGCGGCGCTGCCCACCTCCCAGTCGAGCCGGCGGGTTTGCTCATCACTCTGCAACTCCAACTGGCGGCCGGTGAGCACCGCGCTATGCCGGGCACCGGCGATGGCGCTAAGCGCCGTGTTCTCAATATCATCCTTGGCCACCGCCTTCAGCAGGGCCTCGCTGCTGCCGAGGAGCAGGGCGGAAACGAGCCCGATGAGGGCCAGGACGACCAGAATTTCCAGCAGGGTAAATCCGGCGGAGCGGCGCAGGCCCCGGCTGGAGCTGCGACGGGACATTACCAGTTGCCGATGTCGTCGGCGGTCGCGGCGGTCTTGTCGGGCCCTTTGGAAAACAAGTCATAACCACCGATATTTTTCACGCCCGGATAGCGGTACTCGTAGGGCTGCCCCCAGGGATCGACCGGCAGCTTGCCGCCCGAGACATCCAGATAGGGACCGCGCCAATGATCGGCGTTGCTGGTGGTCGAGGTGAGGAGTGCCGCCAGGCCTTCATTGGTGGCCGGATAGTCGCCGAGATCGATGCGGTAGCGCACGAGCGGGGTCTTCAGTGAGTCGCGGACAAAGATGCGCGTGACCGCCTCCTGGCTCTGGCCGAAAATCTTGTCGGTGTTGCTTACGACCAACCCGACCAGCAGGCCGATGATGGCGAGCACGACGAGGATTTCGAGCAGCGTAAAGCCGCTCTGCCGGCGGGCGGAGCGCGGAAAGGACGAAGAGGAATGTTTCATGGGAAGAAAAATCCAGGGATCACCGTTCGCGACGGTTCTGCTGCCCCGGCCCGCCGCTATTCTCTGCGCGGCGGCGGCGAAATTCCTCGATCATGGCCTGCGCCTCCGGCGGCAGGTTGCGCATGAAGGGTGAGCCGTCGCTGGCGCCCCCGCCTTCGAGCCGGGCGCGGATCATGTCACGGATGTCGCCGCGGCGGTCGGACTTGTCCCCCTCCGGACCGGATTTTTCCCCACTGGCGGCCGGAGCGCTCGCCAGCAGCGCAACTTTGGCCTGTTTGAGCGGGAGCGTGAGCGAACGGCCGGCCGAGGTGATCTGCACCTTGTCGGAAACCGCGTCGTAGGATTTAACCTCCACACCGGGTGCTTCGCCATTCACCTGTATCCACTGGGCGGTCCTGGTTGATGGATTGTAGAGATTGACGAGATAAAGACCCTCTTCCTGCACGACGCCCCGGAACTCAAGATCACCGGGCGAGCCAGCCGAGACGACCCCCGTCTGACCGAAAGGCGTGTTGTTCAGCAACGACTGCCAGTCGCCGGCGCGCACGCCGACCGGCAGGACCACCAGCAGCATGGCAGAAAGGAGCAACTGGCCACGAGGGCGGAAACAGGGGAGCAATCGAGTCATGGGTTGAATTTCAGCGCCGGGCCGGTGGAGCGCTCTGCCGGCCGGGATGAGACGAGGTGAATCCAGGCAAGTTACGCTCCAACCGCGAGGAGAAAAAGCCGGTCACGCCTGAGTCAAACGAACTCAGACCCCTTCGGACTTTCGCCGGGCGGCCGCCGGCCGACGGGCAAGGCGCTTCTGCCGTAACTTCAGCAGGGCCAGCGCGCTCAACGCGCCCAGGAATATTGGACTCGTGGCTCCACCCCCACCGCCACCCCCACTGCTGGCGGGTGTCGTGACCGCGGGCGTGACCGGCGTGGTCGGAGGAGTGCTGCTGGCGGAAAAAAGTCCCAAAGACGGACGCCCGTCAAATCGGCTGCTGAATGCGGGCAGCACGTAATCCATGTTCCCGTTGCTGATGCCGAACCAGGAAAGCAGATCGCGGGCGTACTCGTCGACGGCCACACCCGGAATGAGCCGGCCCTGGCCGGTGTCGATCTGCGAGAGCTTCTGAAAATCCGGGTAATAACCGCTGGCCGCATCGCCATAGACCTTGCCGCCGCCCACCGCGCCGCCCATCACCAGATGGTTGGCGCCCCACGCGTGGTCGGAGCCGTTGCTGTTGGAGCTTAACGTGCGGCCGAAATCCGAGGCGGAGAAGAGCGTGACCTTGTCCGCCATGCCGATCTCCGTGAGGGCGGAGGAGAAGGTGTTGATCGCCTGACTGACCGTCGTCAGCAAGGTCGCCTGATTGGCGATCAGATCCGAGTGGTTGTCCCAGCCGCCGAGTTGGACAAAGAAAATCTGCCGGCGTGCGCCAAACTTTCTGTTGGCCGAGATGATCCTGGCAATCATCGCGAGGTTGGTGGCGAGGGAATTGCCCGAAGGGATCGCGGTGTTGAGCGTGACGCCGGTAAGGGCCGAGGAAAACTCGTAGTAGGAATCGACTGCATCCCGGGTGCTTTGGGCATAGGTCTGCTCGAACAGGTTGCGGTAGTTCTGGCCCACGATGCTGTCCACGCCCTTGGTGCGGACCGACGTGAGGCTGTTGACCGCGGTGGGACTGTAGCCCGTGAGGGACGTCGCGCCGCTGGAAGCGACGCTGTAGGTGAACGCTTGCAGCCCGGTCAGGAAGACGTTCTGGCCGGACAGCGAGATATTCATCGACACGAGGCTGGGACTGTTGAGCGACTTGATGATGTCAGCCGCCCGGCCGCCCCAGCCGATGGAGGTGCGCTGGTCGGGCATGCAAGTCTGCCATTGCTTCACCTGGTCGGCGTGGGAATAGAGCGAGACGGGCAGGTAGCGGCCCGCCTTGTAATCCGTCAGCGTCATCGGGCGGATGAGCGAACCGACATTGGAGACAAACGCCAGGCGGCCCGCATTGAAGAGATCGCGCACCTCCGGCATCGCCGGATTAAGGCCCAGGGTGCGGCCACCGAGGTTGCTCGGGGTGATCTCCAACAGGCTATCCTTGGCGAGGGCGAGAATGCCGCGGGCCTTCGCATAGGCCTCATACTCGCCGGCGCTGGTGGGCACGAGCATGTTGAAGGAATCATTGCCGCCGGCGAGGAAGAGACAGACCAGCGCGCGGTAGTCACCCCCGGGCGAGACCGTCTGGGCTGCCAGCGAGTTGGCCAGCCGCAGCGTGAGCAGCGTGGAAAAAAGCGCGGTCGAGCCGACTGCAGCGCAACTGGCTTGCCCGATGAACTCGCGGCGATTGAGAGGGCGGTCGGAAGAGGAGCTCATGGGGCGGGGTTATTTGAGTACCGCAAAGTCGGGGGACACGGTGAGCAGATAGATCGCCAGCCGGGCCTTGGTGAGCGCGAGCGTGCTGCCGGTCGGCACCATGGCGGCGGTCACGCCATTGACGGCGGTGATGATCTGCGTGCGGGTCGCGCTGCTGAGCGTGCCGTGGGTCAGCAGCAGGTCGATGTTGTCCACGAGCGCACCGGCGTTGTCCGCCAAGGCGGCCTGCGGCGCGAGATCGAGGCTGAAGTTGCCCGCACTGGTGGTGATAAGATTATAGATGGCATTGGGCGTGGTGATGCCGAACACCGTGTTCAGGATTTGGAACTCGGGTCCGACGAGTCCCACGCTGCCGATCGGTCCCTGCGGCTCGTAGTCGGGCAGGTAGAAATTGAAGACCGAGGGCGCCGAGAGCGGATACTGGCCGAGTGTGTTCTCGGTCATGGACGAGACAAAGTCATAGGGCAGCAGGCTGCCGGTCACGCTATAACGAAAGGCGCGCAACAGTTGGGTCACCCGGACGAACGGTTCGCGGAGCTTCCCATGTTCAGGATCCACCACAAACGACAGATTGCGCGCCTCGGGATCGAGCAGGACCGCCTTGATGACCGCTGCCAGGTCGCCGCGCTGGCCGCGGCCGTTATTTACGAAGACGGCGGAGACCCGGGAAATATAGCCGTCGGAAGGATTCGAGGTCACCAGCCGCTGGATGAGCAACCGCGACATGAAGGGACCGGTACTCGGGTGCTCGACCAGGTTATCGAGCGCGTCGCTCACGTCCTGAATGCCGGTCTGGCCGGCGGGCAGGTTGCGCTTTCTGACTCCGGTATAATTGAGCAGCGTCTTGGCCTCGGTGTCGTGCTGTTTATCCCACATCTTCATCGGCTGGATGTAATTTTGGGCGGTCACCCGGGGAAAGTCGGTGCTGCCGGTGCCGGTGCCGACGGCGTTGGGATTGTTATCCTCATCGGTAAAACCGGTGAAAACCCGGGCGAATTCCGTGATCTGGCTGTTGGTGTAGGTTTCGAGCGGGTGACCGGTGGCGTCGTTCTGATAGTTGCCGGACGCGTCGAGGAAGTAGAGGCCGACCGAGAAAAGCTGCATCACCTCGCGTCCATAATTCTCGTCGGGGCCGGTGCCGGTGACCGGGTTGGCCTTGCGATTATGATAGTGGGTGAGGTAGCGCCCCATCATCGGGCTGTAAGTGACATCCAGCAGCAGTTGGCGGAAACTCCCGAAACTGTCGCGCACCAGCATGTCGTAATAGCTGCTGGAGCCCTCCCCGGCATTGCTGATGGTGGAAACATTATCCGAGATGACAAAAATCTGGCTCAGCGCGTACGCGACCCGCTGGCGGAGCTGGTCGCTGCCTGCGATCATCACCTGGTTGCGGGCGCGGCGGTTATAGGTGTTCGAAATCGACGTGATCTGCCCCGAGGTCTTCGCCGCCACGGCGAGCGGCGCGGCCAGGGTGGCGGGTTTGGCGATCTCGCGGTCAATCCAAGTGCTGTAATTATAACCCAGGTTGCGCAATTCGGCGATGGACTCCGTGGAAGGACCGAACGTGGCCTGGGCCAAAAACCGCGAGGCCTGCTCGTCCGCACTGAGCACGTTATCGGGCTGCACGGTCTGCGCGGTGAGTCCCACCAACAGACCGGCGGCCAACAGGGCGAAGCGAAGAAGATTAACCACCATGGGGTGACGGGGTTGACGATTGATCAAATAGAAAGGCGGCGGCTCGGGTTAGGCGAGCGCGTTCTTGGTGAACTCTTGGTGAAAAGCGTCCCCCGGTTGGAACTGTCTCGGCGAGAATGGGGGGACTGGCCTGGCGGACGACGGGAGTGAATGAAATCATACGGGCGCAAGCCGATGACGCGCCGACTATCTTGGAGTTACCACGGGCTTCAGCCGCTAGCAGCCTGTCGGACTTGCAATCAACGTGGCGTATTCTATCCAAAAATCGGGCTCGATGAAGAGCGGCTCTTCTCCCCAGGCTGCTCAACCGGCACTTCGTGCCGGCATAATTCGAGTTTTTCTTGGTTTTGCAGCGCGCAGCGCTGCCATTAGCAGCCTGGTTGGGATGTAATCATTGCTGGCAGGGCATATTTTCATAGTGATAGGAAAGCTCAGGAGCAAAGCCCGACAGGCTGCTATGCCGGCTTCACGCCGGTCCGGCTCTCGATCGCCCACGCATAAATCTGCACGTACTGGGCGGCGCTCTGGCGCCACGAAAAATCCTGCGCCATCGCCCGCTGCTGCAGCCCGGCGTATTCCCCGGGCCGGTCGTAGTAGGTGGCACAAGCCCAGCCGAAGGTGTTGAAAAGCGCCAAGGGGGAGGCGTCGTGAAAGACAAAACCCGTTCCGCACCCCTGCCCTTCCGCAAAATTTTCCACTGTATCCACCAGGCCGCCCGTGGCGCGCACCACCGGCAGCGTGCCGTAGCGCATCGCGTACATCTGGGTGAGGCCGCAGGGCTCGGACCGGCTCGGCATGACGAAGAAATCACTGCCCGCCTGGATGAGCCGCGCCAGTTGGCCGTCGAAGCCGATGTGGGCCCCGATCCGGCCGTGGTACACCTGGGTGGCCTGCTTGAACGTGTTTTCCATCTGCGCGTCGCCGTTGCCGAGCAGCACCAGCTGGACTTTCATGCGGTCCATGATGACCGGCAGCGCCGCCGCCAGGAGATCGAGGCCCTTTTGCGCGGCGAGCCGCGACACCACCCCGAAGAGCGGCACGCGCGGATCCTGCGCCAGGCCGAAACGCTCCTGCAGCTTGGTCTTGCAGCTGGCCTTGCCGCGCAAGTCCGTGGCCGAGAAATTCGCCGGCAACGCCTGGTCCCGCGCCGGATCCCAGGACTCGTCATCGATGCCATTAATGATGCCCAGCAGGTCGCCGCCGCGGAACCGCAGCACGGCATCCAGCCCGAAACCGCCGCCCGGCGTCTTGATCTCTTCGGCATAGGTCGGACTGACCGTGGTGATCTTGGTCGAGTGGTAGAGGCCCCCCTTCATCAGATTGACCGCTCCGCCGGATTCGAGGCTGTCGGCTCGAAATTCGCCCGCCGGCAGCCGCGCGAAATTGATCACGCGTTTGTCGCAGTAACCCTGGTGTTCGAGATTGTGGATGGTGAACACGGTCGCGGCGGCTGCGAGCGGCGTGCCCTGCAGCGTGGTGTTGAGCATCACCGGCAGCAGACCCGTCGTCCAATCGTGACCATGCACCACGTCGGGGATCCACGCCAGTTGCTGGCAGAGCGCCAGCGCGCCACGGGAAAGGAAGGCAAAGCGCAGGTCGTTGTCCTCACACGCCCCCCACGGGCTGGTATACACCTCGGGGCGCGCAAAAAAATCGTTGTTCTCCAGAAAATACACCGGCACGGCCGAACCCGGCAATACGGTCGCCCAAGTCCGCGCCCACATCCCGACCGGCCCGACTTCCACTCCGAGCGGCTCCGGCAATGCCCGCCACTCGCCGATCCGTTTCACCGAACCGTAGGCCGGGCAGACGATGCGGACGTCATGGCCCAATTTGGCCAGCTCCTTGGGCAGGGCGCCGACCATGTCCGCGAGTCCACCCACTTTCACGAACGGCTCCACCTCGGGGGTGACGAAGAGGATTTTTAACGCGCGCATGGGGGAAAGAAAACCTCAAGCCATTCCCCTTGCCGAGCCAAAATTGCCGGAATGGTAGGGCGAGTCGTCCCCGACGAGGCGCTTCGACCGGCTCAGGCCACAGGCTCCGCCGGTAGAACCCGGGCGAGTTCCAGGCCATGGGCAGACGAATAGGGTCAGGTCGTTCATTTCACCCGAGCCGCCGCGCAGCAAGCCAACTGCCGCGTCCACGACGGAATCGGTGTCAGTGATCGGTTAATACCCAGGATTGTATTGCCCACGGAACACACGGAATCCACGGAAGGGCGAAAGCATATCCTGAGGAGGGCCCGTGGCGTAGCGCGGGCGTCCTCATCTGGCGGGTTCAACATAATTGACCTGTCCCTTATTTCTATTCCCCCCGGGCCGATCGCTTCGCAGCGTATTCATCCGAGGGACGCGATAATCCCCAAGCCCTACTCAATAGTGATACCGCAGTTGCGCGAGCCAGAGCTGGTCGCCGACGACCCGGTAAACGATCCGGTGCTCCCCATCGTTCCGCCGGCCCGAAAGGGGGTTCGGCCGCGAATATTGATGGGGCCGGAAACCGGCACTGGCCAATCGCCATTGGTGTCTTATTAAATCTTACACCATGAGAGCGACCCTTACTGTCAGCCTGCCCAAGACGATGCGCCGCGAAGTCGGCCAGACGGCCCGGGCTTTGCACCTCACCGAGAGCGAGTTCGTCCGCCGGGCCCTCATGGACCGGCTGTGGGAGGAGTCTTTCGAGGCCAGCCGCCGCCGGTTGGTGCCCGCCGCCCGCGCCCAGGGCATCTACACTGACGAAGACGTGTTTCGCGCCGTGTCGTGAAGCTGGTGCTCGACACCAAGGGGCAAAAATGGGGTCTGGCTGTACATTTAGCCCTAGTTTATCGAACCACCGTAAAAGGTGAAATGTAAAGCCAGACCCTTTATCCATCCTTGGGTTTTCGACTTCCCACTGCCTTCACTGGCAGTAGAACCACCATCCACCCAGCTATCTTTTAACGGTCACCGGGACGCTTCCTGGGGAAGTCAGAACACTCACTTTGTTTTTGGTTTCTTGATCAAGGTCGGTGAAGTGGACTTGGCGTTATTCGTCGGGACTTCTTGAATGCGACCTGTCAGCCCCGACGCAGATTCACGGTATATCCCGTCGATGCGGCTAAGCTGCACAATTCTGGTGGTTGTCTTGCCAAAATTGGTCGTGACGCGGCACGGTTGATTGATCC
>JANMVS010000457.1:0-7322 GCA_031392885.1 Verrucomicrobiota bacterium | reverse complement strand
GAGAGGAAGGTCTCCTGCACATCGGCGGATTCGACATCGACGAGATTTTTCAGCATGCGCTCGTAGCGTTTGCGGACGGTGGCCTTGGCCTCCGCGGCGGTTTTCTTGGCGAGCAGGTCCTGGAGGATTTCGTATTTGATGCGGCGGCGCCAGAGGTCGTCGGCTTCCGCCGTGGTCGCGGGAAACGGACTTTTGCTGCGATCCGGGGTGTAGGTTTCCTTCCCGGTGAAGTCGTAGTCCTGCTTCAGCTCCTCGAAAAGCCAGGTGGTGCGGGTTTGGACGTGTTGCTCGTAGATTTTGTAGATGTCGAACGCCGTGTCGATGTTGCCGAGGTAGGCGAGATCGGTTTCGACGCGCGGGCCGTATTGCCGGCGGAAGCCTTGCTCTTCCTCGGTCGTGAAAAAGAGCCGCTGGGGGTCCAGTTCCTTGAGGTAATCTGAAATCAACTCAGGATAATCCGCCGGGGTGACGGCATCTTTGTTATAATGAAAATACTCCAGCATCTGCACCAGCGTGCGGGTCTCCAGCCGCATGACCTGGGTGGTCTTGAATTCGCGGTCGGGGACCGCGAAGGCACTCACCAGCAGGAGCAGCGCCAGGGCGAAAATTCGGGCCAGGGGGAGGGGAAATAATTTCACGGGGGAGACTGGATGGGATAGGGTTAGAGACAAGAAAACGAGAATTGTTTCCGGGAAATGAAGAAATACCCTGAAGTTTGCGATAATCGACCGAAGCCGGCGATCCAAGGCGGAATGATGGGCGGGGACCAGGAGTGACGAAACATGTTTTAGTGCCGGCTGAGCATATCCTTGGCTTCGTCCAATATTCGTTTTTCGGCCTCTGTCAGTGCTCCGAAGCCGCGGCTATTTATCTTGTCGAGTATGCGATCCACCTCCGCGCGTAAATCGCGGGAGGGACTGCTTGGTTTGAGCTTCGAGGAAGCGGTTGCCGCATTGGGCGTTTTCCCCCGGCGGAGCCAAGCGGGGAGGTTCAGGCTGGGCACCCGGTCCCAGCCGTTGTTGGCGTGGACGAATCTGAAGTAAATCCAGCCAAACAGCATGCCACCCAGATGGGCGGAAGGCGAAAAATCAATCGGGGCCTGCGCGCCGACAATCTCATATAAGAACAGACCCAACAGATCGATGGCGAACAGTCCCCATAAGATATGTCTGGCCTGGAATGAGATGGGTAGGAACAAGAAACGCATTTCCCGCTCCGGGTAAATGGACGCCACCACCACGAACAACCCCACCACCGCGGCCCCGGACCCAAAGTAGGCTCCGCCATGCATCCAGTGCACGGCAGTCCAGGCCAAGCCACCGCCCAAGACGGCCGCCAGAAAAACGGCGAGGAATCGTTTTGCCCCAAGGATCGGCACCAGTTCGTTGCCGACGTAGGCCAGGGAAAACAGCACGAATAGAATATGGAACGGATTATGACTGTCATGCAGGAGGCTGTGGGACAGCAGACGCCACACTTCCCAGCCTCGCAGCGCTTGGGTGGTCAGAAACAGGTTGGAGACGAGCCGCCCACCGGCCGGCCACCAGGGGGACAACAGCACGAGTTCGAGCACAAACGCCGCCCCGAGCACTGATATCAGCCAGATGTGAATGCTGGTGCCTTCCCGCTGATAGCTATTTCGCATGAATGAGCGATCGGACAACATGGCAGACAACTTAAGCGACGTGCGGGCAAATACAAGTCCCGCCAAGGCCCGGGGTGGCTTTCCGGCCCTGGCGCATTTTCAGCCTCTTGACAGAGGCGGGATTTTTATTTGAGTGAACTCCGAAATGGCAAACAAAGCAGAAAAGTGGAAAAATAACGCGGACGGTAAATTCTACGTGGATCAGCAGTGCATCGATTGTGATCTCTGCCGCGAAACCGCCCCGGCCTTTTTTAAGCGTGAAGAAGAGGGGGGGTATTCCTTTGTGCACAACCAACCGCTGACGGAAGAGGATGTGCAACTCTGCATGGAAGCCCTCGAAGGTTGTCCGGTCGAAGCCATCGGCAACGACGGCGCGGCCTAATTCGGAGCAAGCCGCCTGAGGCCGGCGGCTTTTTTGTCGCTGGCATGTTAAGAGCAGCCTGAGCTGTATTTAACCTGATGCAAAATCCATTCGCTTTGTCCTGCCGCGGAAGTCGCGCGATCCGGTTGCTGGTGCTCGCGCTGGTCGGGACCGGTGCCGCGCTGCGTGCCGCAGAGCCGGTCTACGAATTGCCGAAATATTCCATCTTCTCGGAGCAGGTGGCCAACCAGGTTCCGGTGGCGACATTCGCGATGCCCGTGTCCGGTCTGCGATTTGAGCCCCGGGTCGATGTGCAGGCGCGCAATCTGGCGGAAGGCCAGGCGGATGTCTCGATTCGCGGCGGCTTGTTTGAAAACACCGGGTTCAGGATCGGAGCCCTCTCCCTCTATGATCCGCAGACCGGACATTACCTGGCGGAGATTCCGATTGCGCCGGCCATGTTGCTATCGCCCCGGGTGCTCACCGGAGTCGAAAATGCGCTCACCGGTTTGAACGCCGAGGTCGCCACCATTTCCTATGGGTGGCGACCGATTGAGCAACGCGGCGAGGTGTCCGTTGCCCTCGGCGACTACGCCACCAACCGCCAAAGCTTGTACCAGGGCATAGTTTCGTCCGCGAGCGTGGCGGGTCAAACGCTGGCGGCCGATGTGGAATTGTCCCGTTCCGCCTCCGCTGGGTCCGTGCCCTTCGGCGATCACCATTTCCGGCGCGCGGCCGGCCGCCTCCAGTTGCGGGGCGCGCAGAGCCAGACCGATTTTTTTGCCGGTGTGCAGCGCAAATTCTTTGGCTGGCCCAATCTCTACACTCCATTTGGGTTCAATGAAACCGAAGACCTGCACACGCAGCTCTACGTTTTTAACCATCGGGCCTGGACCTCGCCGGAAAATTACTGGCAGCTGGGTGCCTATTACCGGCGGAACTACGATGACTATGAATTTAACCGCGCCGTGCCGGGCGCCTTCAATCCTTTCCAGCATACCACCTCGGTCCGGGCTCTCTCCTTGGAAGGTCATCAGGATTTTCAAAGTTTTGCCGTCGCCTATAGCGCCCAAGCCATGCGCGACCAGCTGGAGTCCACGTCGCTGACATTTGGCCGCTTCCACACCCGCCAGTACCTCAAACTTGCCGCCGTGCCCGAGTTTTCGTTCGCCACGGCCGCAGGCAAGCTCCGGCTGCGGACCGGGGTGTCTTACGATGACACCAATCGCGATGCTTCGGCCCTCTCGCCCATTTTGGCCGCCGAACTGACGCGATCGAATGGGCGGCGTTTTTTCGCCCACTACGCGGAGAGCACCCAGGTACCGACCTACACGGCCCTGAATTCGAATCGCGCGGCCGGTTTGTTTCGCGGCAATCCCAATCTGGGACGGGAATTCAGCCGCAACCTTGAAACGGGCGTGGCTTTCCAGTCTGCCGGCTGGACCGTCGAAACTGCGCTGTTCTATCGTCGCGATGATCACCTGACCGACTGGACCTTCACCCGCGGCGTCACCGCCCGCACGGCCAACGCGGTGGATATCGACACCAGGGGCTTCGAATTGGTCGCGATCCGCCAGACGCCGCGCTATGACCTCGTACTTGGCTATACCTTGCTGAGCAAAAATGCGGATTACGGTCTGGCCACGGTCGACGCCAGTTTCTACGCCCTCAACTTTGCGCGGCACCGTCTCACTGCTGCGGTCGTGCTGCGGCTGGGTGCGGGCTGGGATTTGCGGTGGGACAACGAATTTCGCGTGCAGGAAAAAAACCTGCTGCGCGTGCTTGGGGGCAATGAGGCATTTGTGTCCGCCGTGGGCCTCTACTACCTGCCGCCCCGGCTGCGCGGCCTGGAGTTTTCCCTGCTGGTGGGTAATCTGTGGGACAGCGACTTTCAGGAAGTGCCCGCCGTGCCCGCGGCCCGGCGGCAGTTCTCCCTGGGCGCCACCTACCGCTGGTAACACCCGCCAATTCATTTGACAGCGCGGCGGTCTGCGCGGTCCTTTCGCCCCCGATGGACAATCCCTTTCTCGACCGTTCATTTCAGATCCGCTGGTCGCAACTCACGGCCGAGCACATTGGGCCGGCGGTGGAACACGCCCTCGCCACGGCCGCTCAGGCCATCGATCGGATTGCGGCGTTGGATCCGGCCCGGGCGGATTATGCTCACACCTTCCTGGCGCTGGAAGTCGCCACCGATCTGCTGACTGAAACTTGGGTCAAGGTCACCCATCTGACCAGTGTGGCTGATGCCCCGGCCTTGCGCGCGGCGCATAATGCCATGCTGCCGAAAGTGGCGGCTTTTTTTGCGGGGATTCCGCTCAACGCGGCGTTGTGGCTGCGCCTGAAGGCCGCCGCCGCACATCCGTCCGCCGCCGGGCTGCGCGGCGAACACCGCCGCTTCCTCGAGGAGACGATGGCGGATTTTCGCCAGCAGGGCGCGGATTTGCCGGCCGCGCAGAAGCATCGGCTGGAAGCTCTCCAGGGTGAACTGGCCCAACTCACGCAGAAATATTCGGAGAATGTCCTCGATGCAACCAACGCGTGGGAGTTGCTGGTGGACGACGCCAGCCGACTCACGGGTTTGCCGGCCCACGCACAGGAGGCCGCCCGCCAAAATGCACTCGGGCAAGGGCAGGGGACGGCCGCGTGTCCGGTCTGGCGTTTCACGTTGCACGCTCCGTCCCAGGAACCAGTCATGCTTTATGCGGATGATGCCGCGTTGCGCGAGCAGATCTGGCAGGCGGCCACGGCGGTCGGTCGGCAGGCACCGCACGACAATCGTGATCTGATCAAAAGTATTCTCGCCCGGCGGCAGGAAAAAGCGGCGTTGCTCGGCCAGACCCACTTTGCCGATCTCGTGCTCGCCCGCCGGATGGCGAAGAGCGGCCAGCAAGCCCTGACCTTCATCGAGGATCTGCACCGGCGGATCGGTCCCGCCTGTGCGCGGGATGCTCGCGAGTTGGAGGCGTTCAGGGCGGAGCGGACTCATTCCGCCGTGGCGCCACTGGCCCCGTGGGAAATGACGTTCTGGGCGGAGAAGCTGCGCCGGACCCGCTACGATTTCGATGAGGAGCAATTACGACCCTATTTCCAGCTGCCGGGTGTGCTCGCGGGTATGTTTGAGATCGTGGGCCGCATTTTCGGTCTCCGCGTGACCGCGCAACCGGCCGGCGTGGTGGAAACCTGGCATTCCGAGGTGAAATTTTATGACGTGCACGACGCCACCGGTCGGCCCCTCGGTTCCTTTTACACCGACTGGCATCCACGCGAATCCAAGCGGGGCGGGGCCTGGATGAATTATCTGATTACGGGCGGGCCCCAGCCTGACGGTATCCGGGCGCCACATTTGGGGCTGATGTGCGGTAACCTGACACCGGCGATGGCGGGCAAACCGGCGCTGCTGACCCACCGCGAGGTGGAGACGGTATTCCACGAGTTTGGTCATCTGCTGCACCACCTCTTGGGCGAAGCTAAAATCAAGTCGCTCAACGGCACGAATGTGGCGTGGGATTTCGTCGAGTTGCCTTCCCAGCTGATGGAAAACTGGTGCTGGGAGCGCGCGAGTCTCGACCTGTTTGCCCGTCATTACGAAACGGGCGAACCGATCCCCGCGACACTTTTCAAACGGATGGTCGCGGCCAAAAACTTCCGCAGCGCCACCGCCACGATGCGTCAGCTGGCCTTGGCGCGCCTGGATCTGGAATTGCATTTGCGGACGGCCGATTATGTTGCCGGCGACGTCGCCGCGCAGCTGCAGGAAGTGCTGCGCGATTATCTGGTGGTGACCGAGCCCCGCACGCCGACCATTGAGCATCGCTTCACCCACATTTTCGCCGACCCGGTGGGTTACGCCGCCGGTTATTATTCGTACAAGTGGGCGGAGGTGCTCGATGCGGACGTCTTCACCCGCTTCAAGCGGGAGGGTATCTTTAACCGCACGGTGGGCGCCGAGTTGGTGGCCAAGATTCTCAGCCGGGGCAACGCCGCTGATCCCATGCAGTTATTTGTGGATTTTATGGGCCGGCCACCGGATCAATCGGCACTGTTGGCCCGGGCGGGCCTGGCCTAGCCCGGATATTTCATGCTTTGCTCTCCAGCGAAGCCCCCGAGTGTTCAGAGATTCGTCCGGCCGTCGTAGGCCCATGGCATCCGGGCTGATGACAAAACCGCCAGGCGGTTTTGTTTTTTAGCCCGCATTTCCTGCCCGCTTTCGCTGACACGCGGTCCATCCGTAGTTGGACGAACATAAAAGTCGCTGGGCGTGTGAAATATGCGGGCTAGGCCCGGAAGCGGTCTTACAACACCGTGGGGCGTTTCTAGTCCGGCATTTTTCACTGGCAATTCACCGCCCGCTGGCAATCTGTGCTGGGCGTAACCATTTAATCCTTTCCACCATGCTCCTCATTATTGCTCTCGTTGCTGTCCCCATGCTCTTCGGTCTCTACGCGCAGATGCGCGTTTCGAGCGCCTATCGAAAAAACATTCAGATCCCCTCGCGCGGCAACATCACCGGGCGCGAGGCCGCTGCTGCCGTCATGGAAAGCGCCGGAATCCATGATGTTGAAATCGTCGAAATCGAAGGCCACCTGTCCGATCATTTCGATCCGGTGAAGAAGCAACTCGCCCTGTCCTCCGCCAACTACCGCGGGTCCAGTCTCGCCGCCTTGGGGGTTTCGGCGCACGAGGCCGGCCACGCCATCCAGCAGAAGGTGGGATATTCCATGATGACCCTTCGCCAGACCTTGGTTCCCGCCACCCAGATCGCCTCGGGTGCTTCCAACCTCCTCATCCTGGCCGGCATCTTGCTCATCAGCACGGCCATCGGCGGCAAAATGCTGCTGCTCGGTGCGATCGCGCTCGCCGTGATCTGTTTGTTCCAGCTGGTCACCCTGCCGGTCGAGTTCGACGCCAGCCGTCGGGCCAAGGTCCAGCTCGTCAACCTTGGCATTCTCGGTCGCGACGAAATGGAAGGCGTAAACGAAACGCTCGATGCCGCCGCCCTGACCTATGTGGCCGCGTTCGTGGCCTCGCTGGGCAGCTTGCTTCACATCTTGCTAATCCTCTCCGGGAATCGCCGCGACGACTGATTTGCCCGTGAATCCGGCGGAGCGCGGAGTTCTCGGGACAAACACCGGGCCGGCAGCAGTCGGCAACGGTGCCCGCCGCACTTAATAAGTTTCAATGAAAAGGCCGGCCCGAGCTAACCGGCCTTTGTATTGGGAGTGGATAACCCCGCTCAGAAATCAAACCGGTCGATGTTCGCTTTGTTGAAGATGGAGGGCTTTCCCAGCAGGATGTTGTCGCCCTTGATTTCGA
>JANMVS010000408.1:0-11149 GCA_031392885.1 Verrucomicrobiota bacterium | reverse complement strand
CGCGACCAGCGGCCCCCCTCTTCAGCGGGAAGCTTCGTCTGCATTTGTCTAGCCCGCATATTTCACACTCCCAGCGACTTTTATGTTCGTCCAACTACGGATGGACAGCGTGTCATCGAAAGCATGCAGGCAATGCGGGCTAAAAAACAAAACCGCCTGGCGGTTTTGTCATCAGCCCGGATGCCATGGCGCCTCCCACGGCCGGACGAATCTCTGAACATTCTGGGGCTTCGCTGGAGAGCAAAGCGATTCAACCTGTCGTCCGGCAGCGGACGCCCCGAATCGCCTGCCCCACGGCAGGCTCTGGGCCCTGAGCTTGTCGAACGGGCAAGCAGGCTCCTACATTCCGACCAAGCCGATGCAAGCATCGGGGTATCCGACCCACTGCCAATGAAGCGGTACGGCTCAGCGCAGGGAGGCGGACGGGCACCGTTCCCTTACCGGCGGACGGACTCCCAAGCCAGGGCCGCGCCGACGATGCCGGCATCATTGTGCATTTTAGCCGGCACAATCCGGGCGCGCGTCTTGAGATACTTGAACCACTTGGCGGATTTCTTGCTGACGCCGCCGCCCACGATGATCAGTTCTGGCGAGAACAAGCGTTCCATCACGCCCAGGTACACGTTCACCCGGCCGGCCCATTCGGCCCAGCTCAGATCCCGCCGCTTGCGCACGGCAGCCGAGGCGTAACGCTCGAACGGTTTTCCACGCCAGGGAACCCAACCGAGTTCGGCGTTGGGAAACAATTTTCCCTGGTAAAACAGGGCCGAGCCGATGCCCGTGCCAAACGTCAGCATCAACACCGTGCCTGTCTGGCCGCGGCCGGCCCCAAATTTCATTTCCGCCCGCCCGGCGGCGTCGGCATCGTTGCACAGCCGCACCTGACCGCCGGTGGCCCGGCCGAAAAGCGCGGCCCCGTTCTTCTTTTGCCAGTTGGCGCCCAGATTGCCCACGAGGTCGATCTGGTCGCCTAAAATAATGCCGGGAAAGCCGATCCCGACCGGACCATGCCAGTGGAAGTGCCGCGCGATCGCGCGGGCCGCCGCGCAGCCTTGCGCCGTCGAGCAGGGCGAATCGACTTCCACGCGGTGCCGTTCCGCCAACAGCTTGCCCGTCTTGGTGTCCACCAGGGCACCCTTGAAGGCTGACCCGCCGATATCGATGCCGAGAACTTTCATGGCCGCCACGCTAGCCTGGATATCCCCAATGGTCGTGAATGCGGAACGAGATTTGGCACAGGGTGTGGCTTCGGTTACGAGGAGAGTGTGAACTATCGAGGCTAGGGGGGATTCGCCGCCGGTTGCAACTCCTCCTGCGTGGCCGCCCGCACCGCCACGAGCTCGACCTCGAAATGCAATTCCTGCCCGGCCAGCGGATGGTTGGCGTCGAGCAACACGTCGTCGCCCTGCAGCGCCCGTACGGTCACCACCGGCGCATGTCGATCCGGCCCGGTTTGAAACTGTTCCCCCACCCTCAATTCGGCCACCGGCAGGCGAGCGCGTGGCACCTTTTGTACCAGGGCAGGATCCGGCAGGCCATAGCCCCGCTCCGGCGGTACCACCACCGTACGCTTTTCGCCCACGGTCATCGGCACCAGCGCATCCTCCAACCCCTCGATGATCTGCCCCATTCCCTCCGTGAACGGCATCGGTGCGCCGCCCCGCGACGTGTCAATCAGGCGGCCGGTGCCGTCCTTGAGCGTGTAGTGAAAGGTGAAAGTGCGTCGATTCATGTTTCCTGGCGCAGAATCTCCAATGGCGGATACTTGCTCACGCCGCGGTTGGCGAGCCAGCCGGTGATGATCGTGAGGGCCGACACGGCCGCCACCGCGGCCACCAACAGGGACAGCGGCGGCACGGCGGAAATCTTGAAGAGAAACCTGGCGAGCAGGGCGTTGGCCGCGACTGCCAGTATCCCTCCCGTCACCGCCGCCAGCAGGCCCAGCACGGCGTATTCGGCAAACATGATCTGCTGCAACTGCGTCCGCTGCGCGCCGAGCGTCCGCAACAACACCGCTTCCCGCACCCGCTGGTGCCGCCCCATCAGCACCGCGCTCGCCAGCACGACGATCCCCGTGATGACGGTGAAGCTCGCGAGAAACGAAATGGCCCAGGCGATCTTGGTGAAAATCGCCTCGAACATCCGCAGGACAAAACCCAGGTCGATGGCCGAGACGTTGGGTAGATCCTTCGCCACCGCCCGTTGCAGTCGCGCCGTGTCCTCGGGATTTTTCGCCTTGGCCGCCGCGGCAAAGGTCGCCGGCGCCCCGTCCAGCGGCCCCGGGGGAAACACGAAAAAGAAATTCGTCTGCATGCGCCGCCACTCCACCTGCCGGATGCTGCCGATGACGGCCTTGAGCGGCACTCCCTGCACGTTAAACTCCAATTCGTCGCCCAGCTTCAGCTGCAGGTCCTTCGCCAGGCTTTCCTCGATGGAAACCGGCACGCGCGCGCGGTCCGCCGCCACCCGGCCCTCGAATTTCCCCGCGATCACCTTCTCGGCATCATCAGGCACCGCGCGATAGGTGGAGCGGTACTCGCGGCGCAGGGCCCACGCGGGCAGGCGGTTGTTTTTATCCGCGGAGAGCTCCTCGGCGGTGCGGCCCTTGAGTCCGTTTAAGCGCATGGTGACGATGGGGGAGGTCTTCGTCAGGGGCACGCCCTCGCGCCGCGCGATGGCCTCAAGCTGGTCGAGCTGGTCGGCCTGCACATCGAAAAACATCAGGTTCGGCCGGTCGCCCGCGCCCATGCCCTGCACTTGGGCGAGCAACGCCGCGCGGGTCAGCAGGAGGGTCAGCAGCATGAAGGTGCCGAGCCCGAGGGACATCATCAGGAGGAGCGTGCGGTTGTTCGGTCGATGCACGTTGGCCACGCCTTGCCGCCACGTGTAGGGCAACCAGCCGGTCCGCACCCGTCGCGCCAGCCAGATGATGCCCTGCGCCGCACCAGCCAGGACGGCAAAACTCACCCCCATCGCCGCGGTGAAAGCCAGTCCGGCCTGCCAGTTACCGGTCTGGAGCGTGGCAAAACCGAACAACGCCAGCCCGATCGCCGCCATCACTAGCCAGCGCAAGGGGTCGGGGCCGCCGCCATTGTCCTCGAAGCCCGAGCGCAGCACATGCAGCGGTGACACCCGCCGCACCGCCAGCAACGGCAGCAGCGTGAACAGGGTGCTCACCCCCACCCCGGCACTCAGGCCCTTGAGGATGGCCGGCCAGGAAAGCGTGAAGGCCAGCCGGTATGGCAGAAAATTCTGCAGCAGCACCGGCAGCGTCAGCTGCAGCGCCAGGCCGAGGGCGATGCCGAGCAGGCTGCCGGCCAGGCCCAAGCCCAGCCCTTGCAGCAGATAGATGGCGAAGCTCGTCCGGGCGCTCGCCCCCAGACACCGCAACACCGCGACCGTGGCGATCCGTTGCCGGATGAAAACATGCATCGCGCTGGCCACGCCCACGGCGCCAAGGAAAAGCGCCAGAAAACCCACCAGACTGGTGAACGAAAATACGTTCTTCAATGCGTCGCCGATCTGCTCCTTCCGTTCCTCCGCCGTGGCGAAGCTCAGCCGCTCGCCGCGCAGTTCGCCGCGGAGTTTCTTCTCCAGCGCCGGGGCGTCGGCGTCCGGGGGGAGCTTCAGGTAAACGCTGTGCTGGGCGAAACTGCCCTTCGTGAGCAGGTTCGTGGCCTGCAGCGCAACCATCGACACCTGCACGCGCGGCGCGAACATCGAGGTGAAGGGTGACTGGCCGGGGTATTTCTTGAGCGCCCCGATGATCGTAAACGTGGTCGGGCCGAGCTTGATTTCACCACCAATGGTGAGCCCGGCCTGTGTGAGCGCCGCCTCCTCGACGATCGCATGGTTGCCTTCGCCCAGACGCGCGAACGCCCCGGCAGGCACGGTTTCGACGTCGCCGTAGAAGGGAAAACCACCCTCCACCGCGGTCAACTGGACCAAACGACGTTGGTCGTTGCCAAACGTCGCCATGGTGGTGGTGGCGACGCCCTGCGCGAGTTCCACACTCGCCGCCCGGAGCCGGGTCAATGCCTTCGCGGAAAACGGTTGCCGGCCGGCGGCGGACAGATCGGCGCCGAGCAGGCCCTTGGCCTGCGTGTCGACGGCCGCGCGCAAGTTGTCGCCGAGCGAGCTGATGCTGATGAGCGCGGCCACGCCGAGGACAATGGAGAGGGAATAAAGCAGCAACCGCCGCCGGCTCGCCCGCGTATCCCGCCAGGCCATCTTGAGGATGAAATTCATCGGATAATTTGGCCCACGGAAGACACGGAATAGTTACAGCACATAGCGTTCATACTCGACCTTGGGGTAGTGACCAAAATTTACCAGCAAGCCCACTCTCAGACCGGTAGCATGGAGATAATTCTGAACCTGGGCGCGATGCTCGTCGGTCAAGGCTGAGACGGCTTTAAGTTCAAGCAGAACCTTATCGTGACAAATGAAGTCCGCTTCGTAGGTCTTTTTCAATTTCCGGCCTTTGTAAGTCAGCGAGAGTGGCACCAGTGATTTCGCCGGCATGCCCTCGAGCTCGAATTCTATCTCCAGACTTTCCTGATAGACCGCTTCGAGAAATCCACCGCCCTTTTCTTTGTATACTTCAAAGCAGGCGCCAAGGATGGCATAAGTCTCTTCTTCATGGATTAGTTTGTTCATGGGTCGTTCCTTTCCGTGTATTCTGTGTATTCCGTGGGCCCTGGGTTGATGTTTGGTTGGTCGTGACCGAAATCAGGTTTTTTCGTCGGAGTGCACTGCGCCGCTGCGGAGGCGGATGATGCGCTGCGTGCGGCCGGCGAGCTCGAGGTCGTGCGTCACCAGCACCAGCGTGGTGCCGCGTTCGCGGTTCAGCCCGAAGATCAGATCCACCATCGCGTGCGCCGTGTCGCCATCCAGGTTACCCGTCGGCTCGTCGCAGAAAAGAATCCGCGGCCGGTTGATGAAGGCCCGGGCCAGGGCCACGCGCTGCTGTTCCCCGCCGGAAAGCTTCACCGGATAATGCTCGAGCCGCTCACCGAGCCCCACCCGTTCGAGCAGGGCGCGGGCCGCGCCCTCCTGGCCGGTCTCGCCACGGAGCTCGAGCGGCACCAACACATTCTCCAAGGCGGTGAGGGTCGGGATGAGCTGGAAATTCTGGAAGACAAATCCCACGGCCTCGTTGCGCACCCGGGCGCGGCCATCCTCGTCGAGGGCGGTGATCTCACGGCCGGTGAGTAACACGCTGCCGCTGGTGGGCCGGTCGAGGCCGGCGCACAGGCCGAGCAGGGTGGTCTTGCCGCTGCCCGAGGGGCCGACGATCGCGCAGGTGCTGCCCGGCTCGAGGGTGAACGACACCTCATGCAATACGGTCAGGGCACCGGCGGCCGTGGCATAGGTTTTGGTCAGGCGCTCGACTTTTAGGATGGTTTGATCACTCATTATTGGTCCCACGAAAAACACGAAATGACCCTAAAGCGAGCCAACCCCAGCCAAAGCGCAAGACGGCCGGGCCCAGCGGCCATCCCCCGGGTTGCGTGGTTGCTGCTCGGTTTCGTTAGTTTCGTCCTGGCCGCGGCCGCAGCGGAACAAAAAACGATCATTTTCTTCGGCGACAGCATCACCGCCGGCTACGGACTTGATCCCAACGAAGCTTATCCGGCCCTGATCCAGCGCAAACTCGACGCCGCCGGCCGCCCCTGGCGGGTCGTCAACGCCGGACTCAGCGGCGAAACCACTGCCGGCGGGCGGCGCCGGCTCGACTGGATTCTGCGTCAGCCGGTGGATATCTTCGTCATCGAACTGGGCGGGAACGACGGCTTGCGCGGGATCTCAACCGAGAGTTCGCGCTCGAACCTGCAAGCCATGATCGAGCGCATCCGCACCAAGCATCCGCTCGCCACCATTGTCCTCGCCGGCATGCAGCTGCCGACCAACCTGGGCCCCGACTACACCCGCCAGTTTGCGGCCATCTATCCCGAGCTGGCCCGGAAATACCACACCGACCTGATCCCTTTTTTATTGGACGGGGTCGGCGGCGTACCCAGCCTGAATCAAGCCGACGGCATCCACCCGACCGCCGAAGGCCACCAACTCGTCGCCGAGACGGTATGGCGAGCCCTGCAACCCCTGTTATGAATCTCTTCCACCCCACTACCCTCTTCACTTTCGTTTTCGCCGCTGCGGTTCTGGGGCATGGGCAGACCGCACCGGCCAAAGTGGGAGCGGCCGCTTGGTTGGAGCATTTGAGCGTTAACGCGTCCGCCAACGCCACGCGGGTGGGCAACATTAGCCGCACCTCCAGCGAGCCGACGCGCAAGGACGCGACGACCTACGAATTCACCGCGGGCTTGAGCCAGCACCGGCAACTGGCGTCCAGCTGGCTGCTCGAGCTGGGCGCCGATGCGGCCTATCTCGCCGTGCCAAAATATGAGCGGACCAACCAGCTGACCGCGGGCCCGCGGCTCGGCCTGCAGCACAAGTTCGGGCTCGGCCCGCTCGCTCCCGTGCTGCAGTTCAACGCCGCCTATAACCATAAGGCCGCCCGCTTCGCCGGCGACCGGGGTTGGACCGCGGAGGGTGGCGTGCGGCTGGCCAAGCGGTTGCTCCCGACCCTGAAAGTGGCGGCCAGCAGCCAATGGCTCGAGCATTACGCGGCCAGTTCGATTTTCGACATCCAGCAACACACCTTGTCGGGCGAGGTCAGCTGGGACCTCGCTGAGCACTGGCGCTTGAGCGGTACCGCCGGCCGCCTCCGCGGCACGATCGTCGCCAACGCCGCCGGGCCGGTTTGGGCCTCCGCTCTGGGCGGTGGCTTTGGCCCGACCATTGCGAATTACTATAACTCCATCCCTTGGACTGTGACCGAGCTGTACGGCCCCCGCTGGGTCTCCTACAACGTGGCGGCCCGCGCCGATCTGTGGTCGCTGGCCCTCGCCTACGCACTGACCGAGCACAGCACCCTGGAATTGCGCGCCAGCAGCGCCTTCGTGGTCAACCACGCGGGCGGGCGTTACCCGACGGATTCTTGGGGACTTGGCCTGCTGCATCGGTTCTAATCCCGCCATGAAACCACGGCCCGCTCTATTATTGCTGGCTTTGCTGGCTTTGCTGGCCGCGCCCGCGGCCGGTGCGGCCGATTTTTCCGTCACGATCAAAAACAGCAAAGGCGAAGCGGTGGCCGATGCCGTCCTGTCCCTGATCCCACTCGACGCCGCTCCGCCCCGGCCCCCGGTGCCAGCCGCCCCCACCCCGGAAATCGCCCAGCAAAACCAGGAATTCACGGCCTACGTCACGGTGGTGCAAGCCGGCGCAAACGTGATGTTCCCCAATAAGGACACCGTGCAACACCACGTCTATTCCCTCTCGAAGCCGAAAAAATTCGAGTTGCCGCTCTACAATCCGGGAGCCGCTGAGTCCCTCGCCTTTGACGTCCCGGGCGTGGTCACCCTCGGCTGCAACATCCACGACTGGATGCTGGCCTATCTAATTATTGTGCCGACGCCCTATTTTGCCAAAAGCGACCGCGCCGGCGCGGCCCAGGTCACAGCGCCCGCCGGTCGCTACCGGCTTGAACTGTGGCACCCCCGGCTGGCCGCACCGCAGACCGAGGAAATCGCCCTGGCCAACGGCACGGCTGTCCACCGGGATTTCATCCTCCCGCTCAAGCCGGATCGCCGCATCCGGCGCGGTCCCGAGAGCAAGACCCGCGGTTACTGATCCCGTGGCTTTCCGGATCTTTCGTTTTCGCCGGTTCAGCAGCCAGCTGCTGCTCCTGCTGGCGGGACTCATTGCGCTGGTCCAAGTCGCCGTCTACCTGCTCATCACCGACGCCAACGAGCGCAATGCCATCGAGCATATCGAACAGAACCTGCAGATCGGCGCGCGGATCTTCCAGCGGTCGGTCAACGACCGCATCGAATATCTCACTGGCAGCGCCAAGGTGATGAGCGGCGATTATGCCATCAAGCCGCTGCTCATGCAGGATCAGCCCGACCAGAAAACGCTGCAGACCGTCCTGGTCAATTATGTGGATCGGGTAAAAGTACCCGTCATCACACTCTTTTCCCCCGAAGGCGACCTGCTCGCGATGACCGACGAGGTGCTGGGTGTTGAAAATATCGGTCCCTTCAAATACCTGATCAGCAAGGCCACCCGGGCCGACATGGAGCAGGCGAGCGGCTTCGCCTACCTGGGCGGCAAGCTGCAGGTGCTGGTCGTCGTGCCGCTCTACGCGCCCTACCCCAATGTCTCCGCCTGGTTCGGGCTGGCTTATCCCATTGACGCGGCCTTTGCCGGGGCGATCAAGGACATCACCCGGCTGGACGTAACCTTCTCGTCGGCGGAGGATGGCGCCCAGCCACGCGTCCTCGCCAGCACGCTCAACTCCAGCATGGCCGAGATGATCGCCCATTATGGATCGGCCACCACCGGTCCGCGCAACGGCATCCAATCCGTCTCGCTGGGCGGCGAACCCTACGTCAGTCTTTTCAAATCACTCCCGCTCCTCGGCGACGAGCCCGCGCGCATCGCCCTGCAACGCTCGCTGACGGCCGAGCTGGCCCCCGCCCGCGAACTGGAAAACATCGTGCTGCTGTATTCGCTGGCCGCGCTGGCCGCCGCCACCCTCGCCGCGCTGTGGCTCGCCCGCGGGGTCAGCCAGCCTTTGCAGCAATTGGCCGACTACACCAAGCATGTCGCAACCGGCGATTACACCCAACGCATCGATCTGCCCCGCGCGGACGAACTTGGCCAGCTCGCGACTGCCTTCAACCAGATGACCGCCGGTCTGGCCGAGCGTGACAAGGTGCGCGACCTGCTCGGCAAGGTCGTTTCACCGGAAATCGCCGCGCAGCTGCTCTCCTCGGATCTCCAACTCGGCGGCGAAGAGCGGGAGGTCACCATCCTGTTCTCGGATATCCGCGACTTCACCACCTTCAGCGAGCGGATGGCGCCGACCGAACTGCTCGCCCTCCTCAACCGCTACCTCGACCGCATGAGCGGCATCGTGGAAAAGCACGGCGGCGTGGTCGACAAATACATCGGCGACGCAATCATGGCCTTGTTCGGCGCCCCCGTCGCTGCGCCCGACTCCGCCCCCCGCGCCCTGGCGGCCGCGCGCGAGATGAGCGATGCCCTGGTTGACCTGAACCGGGAACTCGCCGCCGAGGGCAAGGCGCCCCTCGCCTTCGGTATCGGAATTAACACCGCCCGGGTCATCGCCGGCAACATGGGTTCAAAGACCCGCCTCAATTACACTGTGATTGGCGATGGCGTAAATCTCGCCGCCCGGCTGGAAGCCCTGTCGAAAACCCCGGAATATGGCACCGCCGTGATTGTCAGCGAGGCCACGGCCCGGGCCGCCGGCCAGGAAAATGTCTTGCGCCCATTGGGCAGCGTCACGGTCAAGGGCAAGTCCGAGCCCGTGAATATTCTGGCCCTCGACATCCAGCCGCGCCCCTGGCCCGAGCGCGGGTGAACCGCCCGGAGGCCGCAGGGAGGCGGGGCCATCCACCCCGCCTTGGAGGGCTGGTCTCCCGACCGGCCCGTCGGGAGACGGGCCCGCCACCGCGCCTCAACCCCCCCACGCCGACTCCGGCGCTTCCGCCAGCTTCGCCCGAAACTCGGGCGGGATCGCTTGTGAGACCATGCCACCCTTTTCCCCGGCCCCCACACAGACGGCCGTCACCTCGCCCTGCGCGGCAAGAATGCCGTCCTTCCAAAATTGAAAGACGTAGGTGACGGAGCGCGTGCCGAGTTTCTTCACAAAGAGCTTCACCGCCACCTCATCGTTGAACCGCAGCGGCGCACGGTAGGTGCAGCTGACGTTGACGCGGGGCCAGCCGACAATCTGGCCCGGCACGAAGGAAATCAGGGGCAGCCCCAGCGAACGGTAAAAGGCCGTCTCGCAGCTCTCCATCCACTGGAAAAAATTCGCAAAGTGCATGATGCCGGCCATGTCGGTCTCGGCAAATTCCACCCGGCGCATGATACTGAACTCAGCTAACATCCTGGTAGAATTTCTCCGAGAACCGTCGGTGGCAATGCCGTTCATCCGCAGCTTGTATCGCAGTTCAAAACTGTCAGTGTGCCGGCATGAACCTCCTACTCCGTATTTTGGCCGTGGGCATTCTGCTCACCGCCACCCACACATTCGCCGCCAACGCCTTCCAGGGCAAGGTGAGCTTGGCCCTGTCGGCCGAAAAGGGCCGTTCGCAGGTCATGGATTATTCCATGAAAGGATCGATGCTCCGCATGGATATCAACTCCGAGGGCCATCAGGTCAGCACCATCATGGACGCGGCCAAGATGGAAATGATCATGCTGATGACGGAACAACAAATGTACATGGTCATGCCCATGAAGAAGCCGGTCGAGCAGGCCCTGGCCCAGCAGGGGCAAAGCACCGCGGATGTCGAGGTCACGGGCAAGACCGAGACCATCCTCGGCTACAAGTGCAGTCAGATCCTCGTCAAGGACAAGGGCTCGGTCACCGAAGTGTGGGTCGCCGAGGGCCTGGGTGCTTTCATGGGGATGGGCAGCGGCGGCGGCGGTGGCCCCTTTGGCGGTAAACGGGGCGGAGCGAATGCGGCCAAATGGGAAGAGGTGATTAAGAGCAAGGGGGGCTTCCCGCTCCGGACCATTATGCATGATGCCAAAGGCAAGGAGTCATTCCGGATGGAGGCCACCAAGATCGAACCCGGCTCGCTGCCCGACTCACTCTTCGCCCCGCCGGCCGGCTATCAGAAATTCCAGATGCCCGACCTGGGGAGCCTGAATCCCTTCAAGCGGAACTGAGGCGGGCCCGGATATGAGTGAAGCCAGGCCGGGCACAAAACCCGGCCTGATTTATTCCCGGTGGGTCCAATACCTAGCCCGGATATTTCACCCTCTTCGCGCAACCGAAACCACACCCTGGGCCAAAACTTTTTCCGCATTCACAGCTGCTCGGGATATGCGGGCTGGGAGCATGTCCTGGACCGTGAGGCCGACGAACGGCTCCGGATTGGTCGGCCGACGGGAAGAATTTCCACGGCGAGGTCGCCGTGGCTCCAAAGAGCAGCATGCTGGAGCGTGGGCGACCCCGCCCGCGGGGTTGAAATGCCCCGGAGCTCGCTCCGGGGGTCTTTAATTACCGAGCAAACCAGAAAACAGTGCGCCCTCACTTCCCGAT
>JANMVS010000178.1:0-17701 GCA_031392885.1 Verrucomicrobiota bacterium | reverse complement strand
GTGAAGATCAACGGCACCGAGGCGGGGCGGGCGAACAGCCCGAGCGCGAGCAACGCCCCGCCGAAACACTCGGTCGAACCCGCCATGAGGGCGTTGAGCTTGGGCAGCGGAATATTGATCGACTCAAAGTATCCGGCCGTCTTGTCGAGATGCGTGAGTTTGCCCCAGCCCGTCAGGGCAAAGGCGATCCCCCAATAAAGGCGGATGACAAGCAGCAGAGGCGACTGCAGATACGAGGCGAAGCATTCAAACTTATCCAGCAGAGGGCGGAATTTCATGAGCGTGGGAGTTGGGGGTTGAGAAAATTATTCCCGGGAACCGTGGCGGGTCGGTCTCCCGACCGTCCGGGCTGACGCACCGGCCGCCGACCGCGGCCCGTCGGGAGCCGGGCCCGCCGAAAGTCCGGGGGAGGTGGCCGGTGAGACGGTTGTTCATCTCCGGCAGAGCCAGCCGAGTTCCATCCACGTTGCGAACCAGGTGCTGACCTGCTCCGGCTTGACCCCGCGACCGCCGGCGGCGACGGCCTGAAGCAGCGGACGCCCCGCGGCCAGGGCGGAGAGAATGAGATACGCCGGGCGCTCGAGACGTTTATAGAAAAGCTGATTCTTGTAGCGGTGCACCGCCAGGTGGACACGCTGCCGGCGCGGACGCCGGACAAAGCGACCGGGGGCCACTGCGCGGGCGGAATCCACGGCGTTGCTCGCCTCGGTCCGGAGGGCATCGCGTTTTTTGACGGCGGTCACAAAATCATCCACGGGATAATCGGGCGCGAACAGCGTCACATAAGGCTGCAACGCCATTCGCAGCCGGGCCGGCGGAGTCCGGGCGATGTCGCCCGACGTAAGAACGGGCCGCGCGCCCTCGTCGAAGGCGACGGTCTGCGCCCACTCAAAGCAGGCGACGCTGTGGGCCAGGGCCGTATGCGGGGCCGTGAGCCGCGGTTGCTCCCGGACGAAGGGCGGCAGCCGCGAGCAGAGATTGCGCAGGGTGAAGGAACGTGAGGGATATTTGGCGAGGTACGCCTGCACGAGCTGGTCAAATTTTTTGTCGCCGAGCACGGCCCGGAGCCCGGGGTTGTCCGCGTGCATGATGTCGATGAGCCGGAACCAATACATCCGGTTATAGAGCTGCAGCCGCTCAAAGGCGGTGAGCCGGTCGTTGGGCTTGATGAACTCCTCGGCCACCTCCGCCATCGCGCGGCCGTCGATCCACTGCGGCTGGAGGCCGTCCGCTTTGGTGAGCGGGCGGATGAGGACGTGCGTCATCAAGCGCTGCAGCTTCACGACGTCAGCCGTGGTGGCGAGCCGCCGTGGCGCGTGCTTCGGCGGGGCCTTCAGCCCGGTGGCGAGGAGGGCGGGGTTCATCGTGAGCCGAACCCAAGACGCGACCCGTTTTTCAATGGAGGGACGGTCTCCGACCGTCCGGGCGAACGCACCGGCCGCCGTCCGCAGCCCGTCAGGAGACGGGCCCTCCACGACCGATTAATTAATGCAGCTCGGAAATTCATGTCGGGGCCATCACGTGCGCGGCGCGCCCAACGGTCGCGCCCTACCCTTCGCCGCCTTCGCGCCGGCGATGAACTCGTTGGCCTTGAGCGCCTCGTTATGCACCTCGTCGAAGGACGGAATCTTGTCGTCCCACTCGAGGAGCGTGGCCGTCACACCACAGAGCTTGGTGGCGTGGGCGTAAAGCTTCCACACCGGGTCGAGCACCGGGTGATCGTGCGTATCGAGGATGTATTTCTCGAATTTCGTGTGGCCCGCGACGTGCATCTGGCCCACGCGGTGGGGCGGGACGCCGCTGAGATATTCGTAGGGGTTGAAATCGTGGTTCTTGGCCGAGACGTAGATATTGTTCACGTCGAGGAGAATTCCGCAATCGGCGCGCTCCACGACCTCGGTGAGAAATTCCCACTCCGTCATCTCCGAAACATGATACTCGGCGTAACTGCTGACATTTTCAACGCAGATGGGCACCTCGAGGAAATCGCGGACCTGGCGGATTTTTTCCGCGGTCCGCTTGGCGGTCGCGAAGGTGTAGGGCATCGGCAGCAGGTCGTGCGTGTAGGTGCCGTCGACGCTGCCCCAGCAGAGGTGGTCGGACAGCCAGGGGGTCTTGGTGCGCTTCACCAAGGCCTTGAGTTTCTTCAGGTGGGTGCGGTCGGGTTTGTCCGCCGAGCCGAAATACATCGAGACGCCATGCTGCACGACACGGTATTGCTCCATGATCTGGTCGAGCACCTCGAGCGGACGGCCGCCGTCGACCATGAAATTCTCGGAGATGATCTCGAACCATGCGACGTCCGGCTTCTGCTCGAGGATGTGCCGGTAGTGCGGCACGCGCAGGCCGATGCCGATGCCGTAGTCAGTCTGGCCGTTGAACGCGTTGGCGGGCATGGTCGAAGTGGGGGCGACTGTAGCGGCGGTCTGCGACCGCCGTCGAGTGAATCAAAGCGAAGATTCCGGTCGGTCGGGCTTGATGTCCGACAGGCGCGGGCGATGGTCGGGCGTAAAGCCCGACCGGCCAAACCTAGAAAGATGAGCTGGTGAAACAGAGGAGGCCGGTTTTAGGCCGGCCTCCCCGAAAACAAAACCGGGCTCAGGGCGAGTCCGGTTGTGTGCTGAGTCAGATTACTTCTTGGCCTCTTCTTTCTTGTCCATGGTGCTGCAGCCGCCATGGCCCTTGCAGGAGTTCTTCCCCTTGCAGCCGTTGTTGCTGGCACCACAACCGCCCTGACCTTTACAGGAGTTCTTCCCCTTGCAGTCATGCTTGGCGGTGTCCGGGGACTTGGTGGGTGTGCCGGCCTTGTCTTCGGCGGCGAACGACTTGGTGGCGAGGGCGCCGGTGTAAAGACCCGTGAGGGCAGCGGCGGTGATGAGGAGACGAGTTGTTTTATTCATGTGGGCTGGGATTTTATGGTTCGGTTTATCACTCCGATACCGCGTGGCACCTTGCCGACGGTATGGATTGAAAGCGGGTAAAGTCGTTAAGAACGGATCGTGGCGGGTAGGAGCAAGGCAAGGCGGGGCTTATTCCCAAAAAGATGCGCCGGGGGAGAGGAAGACGCAAGGGTCATGAATTTCGCCCGCCAAAGCCAGTCAATTGCCGCCTGGACCGGTTACGTTCCGGTGACTTGACCGTTGCACACGAATCGCGGTATAGGCAAATTGAACGGATGCCCCTCCCCTATCGCTCCTTGCTCGCCGGTGCTGCCCTGCTCGCAGCCACCCTCGCCTCCGCCAAGACCCTCATCCACGCCGGCTCGCTTATCGACGGCCGTGCCGACACCGTCCGTCACGCCGTAACCCTCACGGTCGAGGGCGAACGCCTCTCCGGTATCGCCGATGGCTACACCGCGGCCGCCCCAGGCGACACGGTGATCGATCTGAAAAATGCCACCGTCATGCCCGGCCTGATGGACATGCACGTCCACCTCACCAGCGAGCAATCTGCCACGAGTTACACCGAGGGATTTTTCCTGAACCCCGCCGATCAAGCCCTGCATTCCACCGTGTATGCCAAACGCACCCTCCTGGCCGGCTTCACCACGGTGCGCGACTGCGGCGCCAGTGACAAACTGAACCTCGCACTGCGCGACGCCATCGCCAAGGGCTGGGTGGTCGGCCCGCGCATCTACGCCGCCGGCAGCGTCTCCACCACCGGCGGCCACGGCGACGGCACCAACGGCATGAACAGCCGCCTGCAGGAACTGCTCGACCCCACGCAAATCCAGATCGCCAACGGCCCCGACGAAATCCGCCGGGTGGTTCGCCAGCGCTACAAGGACGGCGCCGATTTCATCAAGATTGCCGCGACTGGCGGCGTCCTCTCGCTCGCGAAAAGCGGCCAGGCCCCGCTCTTCACCGACGAGGAACTCGCCGCCGTCGTGCAGACCGCCAACGATTACGGCCTCAAGGTCGCCGCCCACGCCCACGGCGACGTCGGCATGCAGCGCGCCATCAAGGCCGGCGTGGCTTCCATCGAACACGGCACCTTCATGTCCGACGACACCATCAAACTCATGAAGGAACATGGCACTTACTACGTTCCCACCATCAGTGCCGGCCGTTACGTCGCGGAAAAATCCAAGATCGACGGTTACTTTCCCGCGATCGTCCGCCCCAAGGCCGCGCTCATCGGACCGCTTATTCAGGCCACGTTCCAACGCGCCTGGCAGGCCGGCGTGAAAATTGCTTTTGGCACTGACCAAGGCGTCGCGCCTCACGGCGAGAACGCCAAGGAATTCATCTACCTGGTCGAGGCCGGCATGCCCGCGATGAAGGCCATCCAATCCGCGACCCTGGAGGGGGCTAAACTGCTCGGCATCGAAAAGGACTACGGTACGCTCGAGGCTGGCAAGGTCGCCGACCTTGTCGCCGTCCCCGGCGATCCGCTCGCGGACATCAAGCTCATGACGCAGGTCAGCTTCGTCATGAAGGCAGGCACGGTCTACAAGCCATAGGCTGTTGGAGGGCCCGCGTCCTCCGACAATCAGACAATCCGGTCGATCCGCGGCCCCGGTCAGCGCCCGGTCTCCCGGGCATGGACATAGGCCTTCAAGGCCCAGAACTTCAGGTCCACCTCGGGCCAGTGGTCGCGGAAGAGGAGAAAAGACACCCATTCCGGCCCCCCGGCGGGACAAGCGGTGGCGCCTGAAGCGAGGGCGCGACTGCGCAATCGCTCGTCCAGCCGGAAAGCGATCAGGTTCATGTCCAACGCAAATCCAAAAATGACGCGACGGGACGAAGCGACGACATAGCGACACTGCGCCCAATCCGGACAGAAGAGTTGCACGTCTTGGCAATCAGCCTCAGATAATGCGGTCCACTAACGACTCACCCCGCGTGAACCGGCGTAAATTCTCCAGGAAATGCCGCACAAGTTTTTCGTCCTGGTCGCCCGTGCCGCCGCCGATGTGGCAGGTGATATAACAATTCGGCGCACTCCACAGCGGATGCGCCGGGGGCAGCGGCTCCGGTTCCATCACATCGAGATAGGCCCCGCCCACCTGGCCGGACTCCAGCGCCGCAATGAGCGCCGGCTGATCCACCGTTGTGCCGCGGCCCACATTGTAGAAACGCGCCCCGCGCTTCATCTGGGCAAACCGCGCGGCCGTCATGAATTCCCGGGTGGCCGCCGAAGCCGGCAGCAGATTGACCACCTGATCCGCTGCATCGAGCGCCGCAGCCAGTCCGGCCTCTGGCACGATCTGCACGCCCTCGTCGCCCCGCGGCGCACGGCGAAAAGCCAGGACGCGGCCGCCGAACGGCGCCAGCAGTTCCGCCAACCGCCGGCCGATCGCCCCGAAGCCGAGCAACAGCACGGTCTGTCCGGTCAGCACCCGATTGGTGTAGCGATCCTCCAGGTAACGCCACTCCCGCGGACCGTCCTGGTTGCGCAACTGCACCGGCAGGTTGCGCGCGAGCGCGAGCATGCCGGCGAGCAACTGCTGGGCACACGGATCGGCAAATACCGCCGAGGCATTGCTGACCGGCGTGCCGCGCTGTTGCATCGCCTGGCGAAAATCTTCCCGGTCATAGCGTGCGTAGCCCGCCGTGGACAACGCCAGCCACTTCAACCGCGGACTCTGCATCACATCCTCCGGCGCCGGCTGGCCGTAGGCGATGTCCGCGGCCGCCAGCGCCGGGTCGGATGCGCCCGGCGCGAGCACCGAGCGCGAGGAGCCGACCGACTGCACCAGGCGGCAACCGGTCTGCGCCAGCCCGGCGGCGAGAATTTCCCGCGCCTCAGGCCGCGGTTCATGATTCGTCCAGATGGTCAGGCTCATGGCGCCATCACGCCCGGGCGCACCGGTCATCGCAAATCAAAAGGCGGCAAGAGCAGGTAGGGCGAGTCCTCCGGACGAGCCGCAGTTCATCGGGACGATTCGCCCTGCCTCCTTCGCCCTTCTTCACGGCATCTTCCTCCTGCATCCAGCCCGGCGACAGCCTTGCCAAGCGCGGACGACCCCGCCATTTGTATCAAGACCCGTCGCCACACTATGGAAGCACTCATCGCCCTGTTGATCCTCTACCTGCTCGTGGTCCTGCTCATCTTGCCCGTCTGGATGGTCAGCAAGCTCAAAGGCCAGCGCCGCGACCACGACGCCCTGCAGCACCGGCTCAGCCTGCTCGAACTTGCGACCCAAAAACAGCCGGCCCAGGCGAAGACGGAAGTCGTGATTGCGCCGGCGACTCCCGTCCTCTTGCCAGCCGAAGCCGTCTTCCGGATGACCCCTCCGCCGGCAATCGTGGCCGCACTCGTGATGCCACCGGTGCCTCTGGCGGAACCACCGGTGATCTCGGACGCGCCCCCTCCGCTAAGCGCGCCGCCCCGCCTCATCACCCAACCGGCGTCCGGCGCCCGAGTTTCCACTCCGATCACCTACACTCCGTCCCCGGCCCAAGCCGGTTTGAGGGCGACCATCAACTGGGAACAGTTCATGGGCGCGAAGCTCTTCGCCTGGCTCGGCGGGCTCGCGCTGTTCCTCGGGGTGACTTTTTTCGTCAAGTATTCCTTTGAGCACGACCTCATTCCGCCCGCAGTGCGCGTGGCCCTCGGCTTCGTCTTCGGCGCGGGACTCGTGGTCGGCGGCTTGAAAATCTCCCGGGAAAAATACGCCATCACCGCACAGACGCTCATCGCCGCCGGCATTGTCTCGCTCTACGCCGTGACCTTTGCCTGCCGGTCGATCTACCACTTCGAATTCTTCGGCCCGATTCCGACCTTCCTGCTGATGACCCTGATCACGGCGACCGCGTTCGTCCTGGCGGTGAGGCTGAAAGCGCAGGTCGTCGCCGTACTGGGCATGCTCGGAGGCTTCCTCACCCCGGTGCTGCTCTCGACGGGCGTGGACAATCCCGGCGGACTCTTCGGTTACCTCGCGTTGCTGGACGCCGGCCTCGTGGCGGTCGTGCTGGGCACCGGCTGGCGCTATCTGGTCCCGCTCAGCGCCGGCGGCACGGTGCTCATGCAGATGGCCTGGGCCGAGAAATTCTTCACGGCGGAGAAAGGCCCGGTCGCGATGACCGTGTGCCTCGGCTTCGGCGCGCTCTACCTGGCTGCCACGGAGCTTGCCCGCCGCCGCGGACAGAATAGCCCGGCGTTCTCCTCGACCGCCGCGGCGATGCCTTTCGTCGGTCTGGCGTTCGGCCTGTTCTTCCTCAGCTACGGCGCGCTCGCCGCCCGGGCGCCGCTCTATTTTGGTTATGTGCTGCTGCTCGATGGCTTGCTGCTCACGCTGGCGTGGCGCGACGACCGTCTGCCGCGGCTCCACCTCGCCGCCGGTCTCACGGTGTTCGCGCTTTTGTCGTGCTGGACCGCGTCGCACCTCACTGACGAACTGCTCCCGTGGGCGCTGGCGGTCTATCTGCTGTTCGCCGCGCTCCACACGGGTTTCCCGCTCTTGCGGCAAAGCCACCGGCCCGCGGCCACCCCAACGTGGTGGAGCCAGCTGTTTCCGCCGCTCACCTTGCTCCTGATGCTGCTGCCCATCTTCAGGCTGGAGGACGTGTCGTTCCTGATCTGGCCCGCCATTCTCCTCGTCGACCTGATTGCCATCGGACTGGCGTTGCTGAGCGCCTCGCTCGCCGCCGTAGCCGCCGTGCTGGTGCTGACGCTGCTGGCCACCGGCCTCTGTATTTTCCGAGTGCCTGTGTCCCACGGGTTCGAACCGGAACTGTTGCTCGTGCTCGGCAGTTTTGCGCTGTTTTTTTTCGCCGCCTGCCTGTGGCTCGCCCGCCAACTCGGCGACCGGTTGCCCGCCGCCGATCGCCAACTCGCCGCGGTCTTCGGCGGCCCGCGCGCCCAGCTGCCCGCCTTCGCCTCGTTGCTGCCGTTTTTGCTGCTGATCATGGTCTGCGCCCGGCTGGACGTGCCCGATCCGTCGGCCGTGTTTGGCCTCGGCCTGCTGCTGGTCGTACTCACGCTCGGGTTGGCGCGATTGCTGGTCATCGAATGGCTGCCGGCGTGCGCGCTAGCCGGCATGGTTGCGCTCCAGTACGCGTGGCACTCGCGGCACTTCGATGTGCGCGACGCCGCGTTGCCGCTGGTGTGGCATATGAGTTTCTACGTGGTATTCGCCGCCTATCCGTTCCTCTTCCGACGGGAATTCGCCCGGCTGACCGGGCCGTGGGCGGTGGCCGCACTGAGTGGCGTCGCCCATTTCTGGCTGGTTTACCAATCAGTCCAGACCGACTGGCCCAGCGATTTTCTCGGCCTGGTGCCAGCGCTCTTCGCCGTCGCGCCGCTCGGCAGCCTCGGGCTTATCCTGCGCCCGGCATCGGCTGACAACCCACCTCGCCTCAACCAGCTCGCGTGGTTTGGTGGCGTCGCCCTGTTCTTCATCACGCTCATTTTCCCCATCCAGTTTGATCGCCAGTGGCTCACGGTCGCGTGGGCGCTCGAAGGCGCGGCGCTGTTGTGGCTCTCCCATCGCGTGCCGCACCCGGGCCTGCGGGCCGTAGGCACCGTGCTGCTCAGTGCGGCCTTCGTCCGGCTCGCCCTGAACCCGGCCGTGTTCGGTTATCATGCGCGGGGCGACACTGCGGTTTTCAACTGGTACCTCTACGCCTATGGCCTCGCGACCGCCGCGCTGTTCATCGGCGCCCGGTTGACCGCCCCGCCGCGTGAACGAGTGCTCGGCGTCAATGCGCCGCCGCTTTGCAACACCTTGGGTGTCATTCTGGCCTTTCTCCTGCTGAACATCGAGATCGCCGACTACTTCACCAAACCGGGGGCGCACACCCTCGCGTTCAGATTTTCGGGGAATTTCGCCCGCGACATGACGTACACCATCGCGTGGGCGCTTTTCGCCCTCGGCCTGCTCGGCGCCGGCATCTGGCAGCAGGCCAAGGCGGCCCGCTACGCCGCCATCGCGCTGCTCAGCGTCGCCCTGCTCAAACTCTTTTTCCACGATCTCGCCGAGTTGCAGGCCCTTTACCGCATCGGCGCACTCTTCGCCGTCGCCGTGATCGCCATGCTCGCCTCCTTTGCCTACCAACGTTTTTTGCCGAGCAATGAAAAAACTCCGCCACCAACTCCCTAGCCCGGATATTTCACCCTCTGCTCGCAACCGAAACCACACCCGGTGCCAAATTTTCGTGGCGAGGGTGAAATATGCGGGCTAGAAAGTGTCTTCACCCCCCAACCCGCTTTTATCAGTCTGTTGGTTGCCCAACGTGATCTCACTCCCCATTGATCGAAACCGTCATCCTGCTCCCGCCTTGGCGGGAGCAGGATCCATCAGGATGTGCGGCGGCAGGCGTACTGCTGGATTCTTCCCTGCGTTCAGCATGACAAGCCGAGGCTTGAAGCTGCTTTCCAGTCTGTTGCTGCTCGCACTGTGCGCCGTGTCCGGCCAAACCGCCATCGTCCCCACCGAGTGGCCCCAGCGGCAAGCGCTGACGGTCGCCGCCCCCGGGCTCGTGAAAATCACTCTGCCCGCTGCGACCTTTGACGGCGCCCAACCGGACCTCTCCGATCTGCGCGTGGTCGATCCCTCGGGCCGGGAGGTGCCGTATCTCCTGGATCGCGACCTCACCGCACGCGCCGTTGAGCCCAGCCGGGCCGGCGCGCCCCAGTCGTTTCAGGCCACGATAAAAGGTGACACCACGCAGCTGCTCTGCGCCACCGGCACCGCCGCCCTCCTGGAGTCAATTGAGCTGGAAACATCCGTGCCCTTTTTTCTCAAGGCCGCCTTGGTCGAAATTTCCGCCGACGGCACCGAGTGGCAGTCGCTGGGGACGGCCGTGCCGGTGTTCCGCCAATTTGGCGCGGAGCAACTGCGGCTGGCACTGCACCGACGCTCCGCCGCTTTCGTGCGGGTGACGCTGGATGATTTTCGTTCCCGCCAAGTGGGCTTCACGGGGGTGAAACTCCGGCGCGCCCCCGCGCAGGCCGCTCCCCCCACGCTCGCACCGCTCGGGGCCCGCCTCATCCGGCGCGAAGAGTTTGCCGGTGAAACGGTGCTCACCGTAACGCTCGCGGGCCGCCATGTGGCGCTGGCGTCCCTCCTGCTGGCGGTGAATGATCCGCTGTTCATGCGACGCGTGACGGTGTCCATCCGTGAAATGCAGGGAGCCGTCTCCGGCGAACGCCCCATGGGCTCCGGCACCATCTACCGCGTGGCACTCGATGGCGCGCCGGTCCGGACCCAGTTGGAAGTGCCGCTGGATTTCACTCCGCTCACGCGCGAGCTGCTCGTGCACATTCACAATGGCGACTCCCCGCCGCTGAGCATCGCTGGGGTGCAGGCCAGCCAGCACCCGATCATGCTGTTATTCAACGCCACCACCCCCGGCCCCCACTTTCTGCTCTCGGGCAACCCCCAGGCGCCCGCTCCCCGCTACGATCTCGCCGCCTTCGCCGGGGAAATCCTCCGCGCCGAGGCCATCCCGGTCATTCCCGGCGAACGGGAAGCCATGCCTCAACATCAGCCGCGCGACTCGCTCGCCACCGCACCGTTGCCCGACGTGCCGCTGACGGGGGCTCCGCTCGACCCGAAGGACTGGCTCTACCGCCGAGTCCTCCGGGTTGAGGCCGCCGGCGTGCAGGAGTTGGAACTCGACCCCGAGGTGCTCGCGCGTTCCCAAGCCGACTTCGCCGATCTGCGCCTCTTGCACGACGGCAATCAGATCCCCTACCTGAGCGAGCAACCAAAGCTCACGCGTTCCCTGGCGCTGATTCCCGCCGCCGCGCCGGACCCGCCGCGCCCGAGTGTCAGCATTTGGCAAGTGCGGCTCCCGCAAGCCGGGCTGCCGTTCCGTCGGCTGGTGCTGACCTCCGCCACGCCACTTTTCCAACGTGAATTTCGCATCTATGAAAAGTCAATTGGCGCCGATGGCCGCGCTGAAGTCAGAATGCTGGCGACCGGCACGTGGAGCCGGACCCCCGCACCGGACGTGCCGGAGACCAGAACCTTTGACCTGGGGGGCCGGGTCCGCACGGACACAGTCTGGATTGAAACCGACAACGGCGACAATCCTCCGCTCGCACTCGGAGCGGTTCAGGTCATTTACCCGGTGGTGCGGCTGATCTTCAAGGTGGCGGCAACCGACGGCCTCGCCCTCGCCTATGGCAACAAGTCGGCGAATGCCCCGCGCTACGATCTCAGCCTCGTGGCCGGGAAACTGCTCACTTCCAGCCGGCAGGTCGCCCGGTTCGCCGACAGCGGCCAAGCGGCGGTTCCGGGGGATTTTTTCACCGAACGCCGGCTTCGGTATTTTTTCTGGGGCGCGCTCGCCCTGGTGGTGGTGGTCTTGCTCACGGTCGTCGCGAAGCTGCTGCCGAAGCCGCCCGCAGCCTGAAGCGGTTTTAGCCGGACCCAAGCAGCCGGAATTCTCCGCGGTTTCTGCTGCATCGATTCGGCTCTCCCGCCGACCCGGGGAGACCCGGATTTATGTCGCGCACCACTCCTTGCTTTTCCACCCCAGTTTCCTAACTTCGCCCGCTCATGCTGCCCCACCTCCCCCGCCCCGCGGCTGGCGGCCGAACGCTGATCACGTCGGTCCTGCTGGCTCTCTCCTTAATTTCTACCGGCGTCCGCGCCGAGGATGAAGTCGTCGAAATGGAGACCGACCTGCACGGAGTCGCCGGCAAACTCAAGGGCGAGGCCCGGCTGGTCGCCCCCGAAATCTCCCCGGCTTCCGACGAGGGCCGGCAGGCGCTCAGCCGGATGCAGCTGCCCCCGGGCCTGCGGGCTGTGCTCTGGGCCGCCGAACCCATGCTGGCCAATCCCGTGGCCTTCAACTTCGACGAGCGCGGGCGCATCTTCGTGGCCGAGACCTACCGTTACCACAGCAGCGTGCTCGATATCCGCGACTACCTGTGGACCCTCGAGGACGATCTCGCCAACCGCAACCAGACCGACTTCCTCGCGAGCATCCGCCGGAATTTCGGCGAGGACAACGTGAAGGAACTCTCCAAGGAATCCGAACGCATCACCTTGCTCGAGGACACCAACGGCGACGGCGTGGCCGACAAGTCCTCGGTGTACGCCGACAACTTCCGCTCGCCCCTCGATGGCATCGCCTCCGGTGTCCTCGCGCGCCGCGGCGAAGTCTGGTTCACCAACATTCCCGCCCTCTGGCATTTCACCGGCCAGGACAAGGCCGACACCCGCACCGAATTGCACCGCGGCTACGGCGTGCGCTTCAACTTTACCGGCCACGACTTGCACGGCCTGATCTTCGGCCCCGACGGACGCATCTACTACAGCATCGGCGACCGCGGCGCCAGCGTGACCACCCAGGAAGGCACCGTCATCAATGCTCCCGACACCGGCTCGGTGTTCCGTTGCTACCCCGACGGCTCGCACCTCGAACTCTTCGCGACCGGCCTGCGCAATCCGCAGTCGCTCCTCTTCAACGAATACGGCGACCTCTTCACGGGGGACAACGACTGCGACCAAGGCGACCAGGAACGCCTGGTGCACGTGGTCGAAGACGGCGACAGCGGCTGGCGGGTCGGCTATCAGCACGCCCCGCAGGGCAACGCCGGTCCGTGGAACGCCGAACGGCTCTGGCGGCCGCGTCATCCTTCGCAACCGGCCTACCTGCTCCCCCCGATCTGCAACATTGAGGACGGCCCCTCCGGCATCGCCTACTACCCCGGCACCGGCCTGACGCCGGATTACGCCGGCCGGATTTTCATCACCCATTTCAAGGGCAGCATTCCCCGCTCCGGCATTTACAGCTACAAGGTGAAACCCGCCGGCGCTTCCTATGCCATCGAGGATGCCGCTCCCTTCCTGACCAACGCGCTGCCCACCGACGTCCGCTTCGGTCCCGACGGCCGGCTCTATTATTCCGACTGGGCCGAAGGCTGGCCGAAATCCAAACGCGGCCGCATCTACGCGATCTTTGATCCCCGGCGCGTCAACGACCCGCTCGTTAAATCCACGCAGCAGCTCATCGCCTCCGACTACCCCAAGAAAACGACCGAAGAACTTTCCGCCCTGTTGGCGCACCCCGACTGGCGCGTGCGGCTCGAAGCCCAGTACACCCTCGCCGAACGCGGCGCGAAAAGCATTCCCGTCTTCACCGGTCTCCTCGCGTCAGCCGCGAGCGATCCCCTCGCCCGCCGCCATGCGGTCTGGGGTCTGGGCCAGCTCGCCGTAAAATACCCCGGCGCCCGCAAAGCCCTGCACCCGCTGCTGCAATCCGCCGACGACGAAGTTCGGGCCCAGGCGAGCAAGCTGCTCGGGGACCATCATGACGCCGGGATGACCGACGCCCTGGTCGCCGCCCTCGGGGACAGTTCGGCCCGCGTGAAATTTTTCGCCGCGCAATCCCTCGGAAAACTTCGGGCCGCCGCCGCCACTCCCGCGCTGTTCGCCGCAGTGCGGGCCAACCAGGACGCCGACGCCTACCTGCGCCACGCGTTCGTCATGGGCTTGGTCGGTTGCGCGACTCCACTCCAACTCGCCGGAACGGCAAAGGACGACTCCCGCGCCGTCCGGCTCGCGGCGGTGCTCGCCCTCCGCCGCCTGACCAGCCCCGAAGTTGCGCAGTTCCTGACCGACACCGATCCGCTCATCGTCCGCGAAGCTGCGCAGGCCATTAATGATGCGCCCATCCCCGCGGCATTTCCCGCGCTCGCGGCCTTCGTCGAACACCCGGTGGCCAGCGCCGCGACGATGCTGCGGGCACTCAATGCGCATTTCCGTCTCGGCACCGCCGCTGATGCCGCCGCGCTGGGCGCCTATGCCGCCCGCGCAGAGTCACCCGCCGCCCTCCGCGCCGAGGCGCTCACCTTGCTCACCCTCTGGCCCAAACCGCCCGCCCGCGATCGCCTCGTCGGCATTTACCGGCCGCTCGCGGAGAAGACCCGGCCGGCCGCCGTGGCCGCCGACTCACTTGCGCCGCACCTCGCCAGCCTGCTGAGCGCGGCCACACCCGAATCCGTCCAGTCCGCCGCTATCGCCGCCGCCATCGGGTTAAGGATTTCCTCCGCATCGCCCGCCTTATTGGCCGTCGTGGCGGATCCCGCCCAGTTCGTGGATGTGCGCATCGCCGCGCTCCGGGCCCTCGATCAGTTCGGTGCTCCGCAGCTCCGCCCCGCGATCGACGCGGCCCTGACGGCGAAGGAGCCGGAACTGCGCCTGGCCGCTCTGCCCCTCTCCACCCGGCTGGCGCCGGAATCGGCGATTGCGACCCTGGTCAAGCTCCTGGCCAACGGCACCCCGCTGGAACAACGCGCCGCTTTCAAAACCCTCGGTGGTTCACCCCAACCCGAAGCCGACGGGGTGATCCTCGACCACCTCGCCCGGCTGGCGGCGGGCAAGGTCGCCCCCAGCGCCCAGCTTGAGCTGCTGGAAGCCGCGGCCCTCCGCGCCGACCGGCGCATCAAACAGGCGCTGGCCGAGCGCGATGCGGTCCTGGCCAAAGACCCCGATCCGCTGGCCGCCTTCCGGGTCGCCCTCGAAGGCGGTAACGCGAAGGCCGGGCGCAAACTCTTCAACAACCATCCCGTGATGCAGTGCATCCGCTGCCATCGCGATGGGGACGAGCCCGGCGGCGAGGCCGGCCCGAATCTCGCCGGTATCGGCGCGCGCGAGCCCCGCGAATACATCCTGGAGTCCATCCTTAAACCCAGCGCCAAATTCGCCGCCGGGTTTGAAATTGTCACTGTCACCAAAAAGAACGGCGACGTGCTGGTCGGCACCCTCAGCCAACGCGAGGCGCAGGGAATTCGCCTGCGTTCCGGCCCGGGCGAACCGGTCGCGATCGCCCTGGCGGACATCACGAGTCTCGTCAGCGCCCCGTCGGCCATGCCGGAGATCGCCGCCCTCGTGATGACCAAGGCCGAGATCCGCGATCTGGTGGAGGCGGTCGCCGCGCTCCGCACGCCGCCGGGCCAGAACGAATCGACCACGCCCCGCGCGCTGATCGCGCCGCCGACGGATTAATCGCGCGACCCGCGCCATTTCAGGCGCGGGTGGATGCAATGGCTGGGCGAGTCCTCCGGACGAGCCGCGGCTCATCGGGACGATTCGCCCTACCGCGGGCTCACCAAATCTTGGCTCGGTCCGCAGGCTTCCGCCACATCGGGTCGCCTTCCTTGATGCCGAACACGTCGTAGAAGGGCGGGAAGTTCACCAAGGGACCAAAGGCGCGGAAATTGCCCGGCGCATGCGGATCGGTGGTGACTTGCTGCCGCAGCGCGTTCTCGCGAATGTTGGTGCGCCAGACCTGCGCCCACGAGATGAAGAAGCGCGGTACCGGCGTCAGACCATCGATGAGCTTGCGCTCCTTGCCGACGAGCGAACGCTGCAGTGCCTCGTAAACCAGTGAGCGGTCGGCGCATGGTCGTCAGGCTTTTAGCGCGATCTGGTAGGGCGCGCCGGTCTTGGCGCGGATGTCGTCGAGCGTGACGCCGGGGTGCAGTTCGGTGAGAACCAGTCCCCCGCCCGACTTGACCGCAAACACGCAAAGGTCGGTAATGATGAGGCTGACCACCGCCTGCCCCGTGATGGGCAGGGTGCACTGTTTTAAAATCTTCGGGCGGCCGTCTTTCGCGCAGTGCTCCATCACCGCCACGACCCGGCGCACACCGGCCACCAGGTCCATCGCGCCGCCGGGGCCCTTGACCATTTTGCCCGGGACCATCCAATTCGCGATGTCGCCGTTTTCGGCGACCTCGAGTGCGCCGAGGATCGAGAGATCGATGTGCCCGCCGCGAATCATCGCGAAGGAATCGGCGCTCGAGAAGAACGCCGAACCGGGAATCGTCGAGATGGTTTGTTTACCGGCGTTGATCAGGTCGGGGTCGACCTGGTCATCGGCAGGGAACGGACCGATGCCGAGCAAACCGTTCTCGGACTGCAGGGTGACCTTCATGCCCGGCGGGATGAAGTTGGCCACGAGCGTCGGGATGCCGATGCCGAGGTTGACGTAATAGCCGTCGCGCAACTCCTGCGCCGCGCGCTTCGCCATCAGCTCGCGGATCGGCGACTCTTTCTTCGAGGCGGCACTCCCCTGGACCGTGCGAAACTCGATTCGCTTCTCGTAGTCCACACCCTGGATGATCCGGTCAATGTAGATGCCCGGGGTGTGGACCTGATCGGGCTCGAGCTGGCCGACCTCGACGAGCTCCTCGACCTCGGCGACACAGACCTTCCCGCAGGTCGCGATCATCGGGTTGAAGTTTCGTGCCGTCTTCCGATAGACGAGATTGCCGGACTTATCGCCCTTCCACGCCTTGACGAGGGAGACCTCGGCCTTGATGCCGGGCTCGAGCACGTAGTCCTTGCCGTCGAAAGATTTCGTCTCCTTCCCTTCCGCCAGCTTCGTGCCGAAGGCGGTTCGCGTGTAAAAGCCCGGAATGCCCGCGCCCCCCGCGCGCAGCCGCTCCGCGAGTGTGCCCTGCGGAATCAGCTCGAGTTCGAGTTCGCCGGCCAGCACCTGCCGCTCGAACTCCTTGTTTTCGCCGACATAGGAGGCCAGGACTTTTTTCACCTGCCGCGTCGTGAGCAAGATCCCCATGCCGAAGCCGTCGACCCCGGCGTTGTTGCCGACGATGGTCAGGCCCTGCACGCCGCTGTCGCGCAAGGCGGTGATCAGATTCTCGGGAATGCCGCAGAGGCCGAAACCGCCGGCGGCGATCGTCATGTTATCGTGGAGCAGACCGGCGAGGGCCGCCGGGGCGTGGGGGTAGACTTTGCTCATGATAAGTAACGATTACCTAACCCTCTTAACGAGCCACCATTTGGTTTCGGATCCAATGGCTGGAATCAAAAGCATCACTCCAGCGAACTTGCCCTCGTATTTGACCACCAAGTCATGACCAGCATTGGGAATAAATTTCCAAATATTTCTTTCGCTGGCGAAAACGCCGTCACGATTAATCCCACGACTCTTGTCCACAACCACCGCTCCCTCTTCAAGGCGACATTTCATGATAACGGACCGAAGAAGTTTAGCGCCTGCGAACGCTTCAATATTAAGCTGCGTTTCGCCAAGGATCGAGATGTGAAACTCATCCGCTGAAGCCACCAAATCATAATCCGTATCGCCGGACATAATCGCACCAAGCACAGAATCCTTTCCCGAGAAAACTCCGGCAAGTTCACCGGCTTTGGTAAATCTGGAAGTTTGGGGCCAAGTCGACGGCATAGCGTCGTTTGAATTGATCATACATCCGGTCAAGAATCCCCCGAGAATAACCGTGAGCGCGATACGTTTCATCTCAGCTTGATTGTTCTCTATTACGTCAGCTCCACGCAGACGGCCAGGCCCTCGCCGCCGCCGATGCAGATGGCGGCGACGCCGCGTTTGAGGCCGCGCTCCTTCAGCGCGGCGAGGAGCGTCACGAGGATGCGGGCGCCGGAACAACCGATGGGATGGCCGAGCGAGATGGCGCCGCCGCGGACGTTGAGTTTTTCGTGCGGCACGCCGAGTTCCTGCATGAAGGCCATGGGCACGACGGCAAAGGCCTCGTTGACCTCCCAGAGATCGACGTCGGCGACCGCCCAGCCGGCGGACTTGAGCGCGGACTGTGTCGCTTGCACGGGTGCGGTGGTGAACCACACCGGATCCTGTGCGTGGCCGCCGAAAGCGACGAGGCGTGCGATGGGCTTCAGGTTCTTCGCCTTGGCGGTGTCCGCGGTGGCGAGGACGAGCGCGGCGGCGCCGTCGTTGATGGATGAGGCGTTGGCGGGTGTGATCGTGCCGTCCTTCTGGAACGACGGCTTGAGCGTGGG